>JBDHYE010000278.1:0-2947 GCA_039811245.1 Chitinophagaceae bacterium
GTTTTCCGCTTTGGCTTTCTCATAAGACTGTTTTAAAAAGGCTAGCCTGCTATGAAGATACAGTTGGAATGTATTGTACACGATAACCTGTTCTTTATTATACAGCGCACTCATAGTATCTACTAGCTCATCAATGGGTCTTTGAATCCAACTTTCTTCAGCATCAATGAGTACTTTTACTTTTTGTTGATGTGCCCTTTCACAAATTTGTTGCACTCTTTGGGTTACTCTTTGCCATTCGGCTTGTTCTGCTGCACTTAACTCTAGTTGTGCATGGATTTTCTCAAGTAATGTAAAACGTGCAAATCCCGTTACTTTAACACTAATAAATGGAATATTTTTTTGTTCAGCAGCAAAGTCTATTGCTTTAATAAATTCTGGTACTGCTTTGTCAAAATCATCTTCGCTCTCTTTACCTTCTACGCCATAATCTAGTATGACACCCATGTGGTATTGAGCAAGCATCTCCGCACATTGTGCCGCCTCAAGCATATTCTCCCCTCCACAAAATTGTTTAAAAATTGTTTTTTTTATAATGCCTGTAATGGGTAGATTAATAGCTAATGCAAAGCGGGTAAGCCCTATGCCTATTTTAGTCATTAATGGAGAACCCATAGAAGCAAATAAGAAACGTGCTTGCTTTAGAGCTGCATTACTTTTATAGTGAAATGCTATTTGAGTATTATCAAATTCAGGGAGCATTCTAGATATATTTTTGTGAAATTAATGTTTCTATATTCATTAGATATAAAAAACCTTGCAAAGATAATCGGCATGAACAAAATGCGACTACTAGAATAAGTATAAATTTTAACAAGATTTATTTTTTTGAAAATTCTGAAATATCCCTATCTTTACAACAAACTTAAATTAGAAAAAGATGAAAAAATTATTTTTACTTATGGCAGCAGGGGCATTCGTGTCTCAACAAGCTAACGCTCAAGCCATCCAAAAGATGGAAAATAACCGCGAGGGTAACGTAATCATTGGAAACGCACCAAAAATCCATAAAGCACCTACTTCAAATATGAAAGTAACTGCTGCTGGTCCTCGTAACTATGATCACCAAGCATATGTAGAGTCTGTTTCTTCTACTATGAGTGGTGCTTCAATGCCTATGTGGCATGATTCTACCATCCGTCAGAACTTTACTTCTGGTCTTGGTACAATTAACTTCTCATCAGTTGCCGATGCGCTTTATCCATTTGATGGACTTTGGAATGACGCTTCAAATCCTAACTTCTTAGGCAAAACAGCCGTTACTTCTACAGATGCTTATACTGTTGACTCTGTATCATTACAAGGTTTCTATGTATTAGGTAACAGCGGTAGCGCTTCTGCGATTGATACAATGATTATCTCAGTAGCTTATCAACCTGGTGGTGCCACTTATTATTGGAGAAAAGCTACTTCTGCTTGGGCTGCTCCATACTTACCTTCTGGTAAAGACACTCTTTTCTGGCCTTCTCCTATTAATGTAGATAGCTTACAACGTTTTGCTAAATCTTATCCTTATACCGGTACTACTACCGTTACTTGGAAAGCTCCTTTAGATCCTACTTTAAGATCTGCTTTAACCTCAACTTCTACATTCCAAACATTTAAGTACAAATTACCTACTCCACTTAATGTTCCTGCTGGAAATAGTGCTATCGTAAGTTATACTTTTAAAACTGGAGATACTTACAATAAAAATGTAGATACTATTACACAACGTCACCACTTCCGTGCAGGTTTTGCATTTGTTGAAGCGGGTACTTCAACTTCTACTCCAATGACTTATTATTGGTATGCTGGTGACCATAGCGGTTCTTCAATCATGTTCTCTACAGATTCTAACTTCTATGCGCCTACTTTAGTAATTGGTGCTACTAACGATGCTACTAAATGGTTTAACCAATACTTGTTAAATACCTTTACAATTTCTTGTGCTACATGCGATGTAGTAAAAACTATTGGTATTAACGAAAAGTCTATTGTTAGTGCAGTAAAAGCTTATCCTAACCCAGCTAATAACGAAATCAATATTCCGTTTATCTTAAACAATAACGCCGTTGCAAGTGTTAGCGTGTCTAACCTATTAGGTCAAACAGTAGCTACTCAAAATTTAGGTAACATAGTTGCAGGTCAAGAAACTACTGCTCGTTTCTCAACTTCAAGCTTAACTCCTGGTGTTTATTTCTACACTGTAGAGGCTAATGGTCAACGTATCACTAACCGTTTCACTGTAGCACACTAAGATTTAATCTTTAGAGTATTAATTACTCATATACTATATCGAGGCTTGTAAAATTTTACAAGCCTCGATTTTTTTATAGTAATAGGTACCTTAATTTTGTACCAATTATTTATTTATTAAAGAGCTGCTTTGGTGGCTATATTTAGTTTTTCATGAAAATCACTTTAATCGTTGCTGCTTCCGAAAATAATGCCATTGGCATCAATAACACACTGCCATGGCACCTCCCTGACGATTTAAAATTTTTTAAACAAAATACCCTCAATAAGCCCATTGTGATGGGTCGAAAAACGTTTGAATCCTTAGGTTGCAAAGCCTTACCCCATAGATTGAATGTGGTTTTATCACGTCAAAAATTACAGATTGATGATGAAAGAATAATACAGTTTAATAGCCTAGAAGAAGCCATTTGCAATTTAAAAGAGGCTCAGCATCCTGAAATCTGTATTATAGGTGGTGGTCAAATTTTTAAAGATAGTATCCATAAATGCGACAAAATATTGCTCACTCGGGTACATACTTTTTTACCAGATGCTGATGTTTTTTTTCCTGATATAGACCCTAACATTTGGACTATCGCCCATGAAGAATTTCATCAGGCTGATGAGAAACACGCTTATAGCTTTAGCTTTATACAATACTTAAAAAAATAAACGATTTTTAATCTTGAATTGGTTTTTAAAAAAAGTTTATTCGCTTAGTGCTCAA
>JBDHYE010000279.1:0-2908 GCA_039811245.1 Chitinophagaceae bacterium
ATTCGGTTTTAAAACGAGCTTAACAGTTTATAGAATATGATACACATAGGCTGTAATGGCTGCCAATACCCCCAGCGCCGCACCTACTCCCAGCTCTTTTACACTATGCGCTTTCAAATAATACCTTGCCCAAAGGATAAGTGCTGCAAGCACACTCACTAGGATTAAATAAGGTACTACAATACTATGACTCATTATACTTAATAGAATAGCAAAGGCCAATGCAAAACTAGCAGCACAAGCATGTAAACTTACTTTTAAAAACATTGTTGCTATAAATAATGCGATGATACTTAAATAATTGCCAAGAAAGAATACTATTGCGGGTTCTGGTGCATTGGTTTCTTTATTCTTTACTACATAATACATCCAAAAATAAAACACCATTACTCCGATTAATGGTATGATGCGTTCTTTAGTTTCTTTCATCAAAATACTTTTAATAAAGCCCAAACCTTTTAATAATAAAATTAATAGTAAAGGGAAAATTATAGTGTTTATAATGAGCATTATGAGCCAGTCGGTTATTTTTATTTGTGCTATCGATGCAAAATATTGAGGATAGAAACCATACCATAATAAAGAGCTGATAAGCGGTATAAATACCGGGTGCAAAAGCACAGAGATCATCTGTGCCAATAATGTCAATGCTTTAGATTGTTGTTGTGAGTTTACCATTTTTGTCTTTTGCAAGCTATGCTTCTAAATTATGTGCCAAATAATATCTTGCTTCTTCTTGATCCCAAGCTTTACGTTGTGCATAATCTTCTAATTGATCGTCTAATATTTTACCAATACCGAAATAAGAACTCTGTGGGTGACTAAAATACCAACCACAAACACTTGCAGCGGGATACATGGCCAAAGATTCTGTAAGCTGTGCTCCTGTTTGTGCAGTGGCGTCAAGTAATTTAAAGAGTTTTTTCTTCTCGGTGTGGTCAGGGCATGCAGGGTAGCCCGGTGCCGGACGGATACCTTGGTATTGCTCTTTTATTAAATCTTCAATTGCAATACTTTCATCAGGCATATAAGCCCAATATTCTTTACGTACTTTTAAATGTAGCAACTCTGCAAAAGCCTCTGCCAGCCTATCGGATAGGGCTTGTATCATAATTTTAGTATAGTCATCATGCTGTTGTAATGCCTTTTCTATTAATGGCTCTACCCCTTGGATACTCACTTGAAAAGCACCTATATAATCTGGACGTTGAAAAGTATTTGGAATAATAAAATCAGCCAACGAAAAATTAGGTTGCCCTGCTGCTTTTTTTATTTGTTGACGCAAACATTCTAATTGCAGGGTTTCATCTTGACTGGAGGCATTTTTAACATTCAAAGTATCTGCTGCTGTTTTTTCAACTTCCCAAAAACCGATTACTCCATTTGCGGTCAGATGCTTATTATCAATCAATTCTTTTAAAATTTTTTGAGCATCATCAAATAAGCGTTTAGCTTCTGGTCCTCTTAGTTCATCTTCAAAAATACTAGGGTATTTTCCTTTCATCTCCCAAGTGATAAAGAAGGGTGTCCAATCGATATACTGGCTAATCTCATTCAAGTCATACTGTTGAAACACTTTAGTACCAAGAAATGTAGGCTTTGGCGGTTGATAGTTCTCCCATTGTATTGCTACCCTATTTTGTTGTGCTTCACTTAATGAAATATAGGTTTTAATACTTTGCTTCTTAGCATAGTCTTCTCTCAGATGTTGGTATTCTTCTTTAATATCTGTTAGAAAAGTTTCTTTTTTATCGGGGTCAAGCAGTGCTGAAACTACCGGTACTGAGCGACTAGCATCTAACACATGCACTACACCATGATCATATTCTTTTTCAATTTTGATAGCAGTATGGATACGCGATGTAGTAGCACCACCGATTAACAAAGGTAAATTCATATTTCTCCGTTTCATCTCTCTAGCCACATGTACCATTTCATCAAGAGATGGAGTAATTAAACCGCTCAAACCTATTGCTGCTACTTGTTCAGCTATTGCGGTATCAAGTATTTTTTGAGCAGGCACCATAACCCCTAAGTCAATGATTTCATAGCCATTACATGAGAGCACTACACCTACAATATTTTTACCAATATCGTGTACATCACCTTTTACGGTGGCTAATAATATTTTAGGAGCCTCTTGAAGATTTTGTTGTGCAAGCTTTTCTTTTTCTTTTTCAATAAAGGGTGTGAGATAGGCTACGCTTTTTTTCATGACACGAGCGCTTTTGACCACTTGAGGTAAAAACATTTTACCCGACCCAAAAAGATCTCCCACGATACTCATACCGTCCATTAATGGGCCATCAATCACTTGTAAAGGACGATCATATTGTAAACGGGCTTCTTCTGTATCTTCATCAATAAAATCGGTGATACCATTGACCAAGGCATGGCTTAAACGCTCTTGTACCGAGGCTTTTCGCCATTCCAAATCTACTTTAACGGTTTTGGTTTCAGTTTTCAAGGTTGCTGCATAAGTCAGCAATGCTTCAGTGGCGGTATCTTTACGGTTAAGTACTACATCTTCACAGAGCTCTTTTAAACGAGGTTCTATTTGGTCATAAACAATTAATTGGCCCGCATTGACAATACCCATATCCATACCGGCTTTTATGGCATGATACAGAAAAACACTATGGATAGCTTCTCTTACCGTTTCATTACCTCTAAAAGAAAATGACACATTACTAACACCACCACTTACTTTTACCAATGGAAATTTTTGCTTAACAATCCGTGTAGCTTCTATAAAATCTACGGCATAATTCTGATGTGCTTCTATACCCGTAGCGATGGCAAAAATATTTAAATCAAAGATGACATCTTGCGCTTCAAAACCTAATTCATGAACCAATATATGGTATGCCCTTTCTGTAATACTTACTCTACGCGCTAAGGTGTCTGC
>JBDHYE010000280.1:0-2897 GCA_039811245.1 Chitinophagaceae bacterium
AATATATTCAAAATAGCTTAAACCACTACCACCATACTGAGTGGGTACTAATACGCCCATAAGCCCAAGAGCTCCTAACTGATGAAAAAGTTCTTTTGGAAATTTTTGGGTTTCGTCCCATTCCATCATATTCGGACGAATGTTTTTTTGCGCAAAATCACGAATCATCTCTGCGATTTGGGCTTGCATTTCTGTAGCTTGAAAATTCATATCGGTTAATTATTCTATCTTGAAATAGGGTGCAATTTTACGATATTTTTTGTCATTCATCAAAGGAACTTGCCTTAATTGTGAAATATTACGATATCCGCCTATATCTTTCCCATACATCAATATGTTTTTTGCCATAGTTTCGCCAATATAGGGGTGCTTCGATAGACGCTCTATATCAATATGGTTAAGCTCCATAATATTGACATCTTGTGGATTGATAACAATTTTTTCTTTTAAATAGTTATAAGTTGTATCGTGAAATTTATAAATTTCTAATAATTGCTCTAAGGTTAAGAAACCACCTAAAACTTCACGGTATTGGATAATTTTTTGTGCTAATACCGGCCCAATGCCTTTTAATAGTTCTAAGGTAGCTGCATCACAACGATTAAGGTTTACATTATTAGGTGCGCTAGGGTAGGCTTTGTAATGATTGTTTGTTTTTGTATTTTCAATTTGGATAAAGGGTTCAAGCGCTAAATAGGTTTCAGGGCTTAAAGTATATAATGCTTTAAAGTCTTCTTTTTTATAAAATATTTTTCCTTTGTTGCGCCAGTTTATCAAATAATGTATGGTTTTATTTTCTAAACCTAAGCGTACAAAATCCATACTGTCAAGGGCATTGGGGTCAAAGTAAAATAAATTTGCATTATTAATATTTCGATTTTTTTGGTAGCTGCCTGTATCTGATTGCTCAAGCTGATTCCATTCTTTTTGAAATACTAAAGAGTCTTGTTGATCAAAATTGTTATTGCAATTTCTTAATAGAATACTTAATATAAAACAAAAGCTTATTAGTACTAACATGGCTATTAGTCCATAACGCTCTTTTGAGTTTAACTGAGGAAATAGATCTTGTTTCACCGAGTTGTGACCTTTATGCTATTAAATAAAGGACAATATACAAAAAAATACAGCTTTACTGCTTATTGCAATAAAGCTGTTGCTTATTTTTTATGGGCTAAAAGTATTATAAATTTTTTACCAATTCATCTGCAAATTCGCTTGTTTTAAGCAGCGTAGCGTCTTGCATCAGATTGTAAAAATCTATGGTGACTCTTTTACGTTTGATAGTTATTTTTAAAGCATCTAAAATAAGATTAGCGGCTTCATTCCAACCCATATATTCTAACATCATCACACCACTTAATAATAGAGATGATGGGTTCATCATGTTTTTTCCGGCAAAACGTGGAGCTGTGCCATGAGTAGCTTCAAATACGGCATGCCCTGTATTGTAATTGATATTGGCACCGGGTGCAATACCAATACCCCCAACTGCGGCGGCTAAGGCATCGGAGATATAATCACCATTGAGGTTTAGTGTGGCGATTACAGAATAGTTTTTAGGTGCTAATAATATTTGTTGTAAAAAGTTATCGGCTATTACGTCATTAATAATCACTTTGCCTTCTGCCTTAGCTAGTTTTAGGGCTAGATTGGCAGCATCTTCATTTTCGTTCTCTTTAATTCTTTCCCAAGCTTCCCAAGTAAATACTTTGTCTCCAAATTCTCTTTCGGCTAGAGCATAGCCCCATTTCTTAAAACCGCCTTCGGTAAACTTCATTATATTTCCTTTGTGAACAAGGCTCACACTAGGGCGTTTATTTTCGATAGCGTATTGGATTGCAGCACGTATCAAGCGCTCAGAACCCTCTACACTTACGGGTTTTACACCGAAAGAACAGCTTTCAGGAAAACGGATTTTTTTAGAAACTCCAAGTTCGTCTTTAAGAAATTGATACAGTTTTTTTGCTTCTGGGCTATCATAGTTAAACTCTATTCCTGCGTAAATATCCTCTGTATTTTCTCTGAAAATAACCATATCAACGTCTTCAGGGTGTTTCACTGGAGAGGGCACACCTTGAAACCATTCTACTGGTCTTAGACATACAAATAAGTCAAGCTCTTGGCGAAGAGCAACATTTAGAGAGCGAATACCTCCTCCGATAGGAGTGGTTAAAGGACCTTTGATAGAAACTAAATATTCTTTACAAGCCTCCAAAGTGGCTTGTGGTAGCCATTCTCCACTTTGATTAAAGGCTTTCTCGCCTGCTAATATTTCTTTCCAAGTAATCTCTTTTGTGCCTTTATAAGCTTTTTCAACAGCAGCATCTAATACTTTTTTACTTGCCGCCCATACTTCAGGGCCAATACCATCACCTTCAATAAATGGTATAATAGGGTTGTTGGGTACAGCTATTTTTCCATTGCTACCCATTGTAATGTGTTGGTTAGACATTAGCAGATTAATTTTTTTATATTAAGAATGTATTTTTAGAAAATTGGCGCAAATGTACTGAATACTTCTTCTTTAAACTCGTGGTTTTGAGATTTTTGTAATAAATATACATACAGTTAATGTGTTGATGTTTTGAAGACTAGTATGCGGAACTGTATATACAATAAACTGTCTCGCTGTGTAACTGAATGAGCACTAATCTAACTGCCTAATAATATGCTGTGCAATGAGCCAAGCACCTGACCAAGCATTCTGAAAATTATAACCACCGGTGATGCCATCTACATCTATGGCTTCGCCACAACAATAAAGCCCTTGATGTGTTTTACTTTCATAAGATGAACTGTCTAATGCATTTAAAGCAATACCTCCACAGCTTACAAATTCTTCTTTGAAGGTGGTTTTTCCTTTCACTTCAAACGTGTGTCTTAATAAAAGATTT
>JBDHYE010000281.1:0-2887 GCA_039811245.1 Chitinophagaceae bacterium
CAATTTGGTCTAGTTTACTTTGTGCGATAGGGTGGTAGTTGGGTTTGTACTTTAAGTATAAACTTTTTGCAAAATCAGATTGTTTACTATCAATTAATCGTTGATACAACGGTACAATAAATTTTTGTCTTCCGGTAATGCTTAAAAACTGCTCTAGGGCATCATAAGCAGGAGTATATTTTTTGGGAATAGCAATATAAAACCATTGAAAAGCAATTTCACTATTCGTAGCATTGGTAAAGTCAAAAACTTGATCAAGTTGTTTTAATTGTTCTAAAGTAATAGTATCTGGCATTTTACGCAAAAAGTGTAAGTATTCTTGAGTACTCCACAGTTGTGTTACCGTTTTATCTATTTGATTTGTTTTTAAAAATTGATCTAATGCAATATTTACTTTATTAAAACGCTCCATATTTGCACGGGGTGCATTATTGGGGATACCTGGACCATATACCCAAGCTGGTATATTAATTTTCTTATAAAGACTACTATCTCCTTTTAGTAAGTTTTTATCAAGATATTCTAAAAATTGTTCAGTAGATATAGACTGAAAGGCATGAGTTTGAAAATATTGATTTAAAAAAGCATCCCATTTTTCTCTACCTACGGTATTTTCAATTAATTTAAGCAATAATGCCCCTTTTTCATAAGCGACATCTGAAAGGCTATTATCGGCCTCACCCGCTTTAAGTTCTAATTTAAGATGAGTAGCAGGACTTTTAGCACCAAAATCTTTTACTGCCAATTCTAAATCTTGATAGCCTAACTCCCAAAGCATATCTGCATAAGATGCATCATTCATCGCTTCGCTTATTCTACGTTCAAAATAAACTGTAAATCCTTCGTTCATCCATATATCCTCCCAAGTGGCACTGGTTACTAAGTTGCCACTCCAGCTATGAGCTAGTTCATGGGCTATGAGATTGACTAATGAGCGGTCGCCGGCTATAACAGTAGGGGTGCAGAAGGTGAGTTTCGGATTTTCCATTCCACCAATAGGGAAGCCTGGAGGCAGTACTAACACATCATAGCGCCCCCAACGGTAAGGGCCATAAAGTTTCTCAGCAGTTTGTACCATTGGTTCTAAATGAGCAAACTCATAAGCTACTTTTTTAATCATACTCGGTTCTGCATATACGCCTGTGCGTGCACTTATTTTTTGAAACTCTATATCACCCACAGCTAAGGCCAATAAGTAGGCAGGAATAGGGATATCCATATTAAAATGATAAACAGAAGAATCATTTATTTGTTGAGGATTACCCGATGCACTCATTAATGCAAGCATGCCTTTAGGTACTTTTATTCTTGCATCGTAGGTAAAACGAATACCCGGACCATCTGGGCAAGGAACCCATGTACGTGCAAAAATACTTTCAGACTGAGTATATAAAAATGGTGCTTTTTTAGAATGGGTTTGCGAAGCATTTAACCATTGCAAGGCTTTGGCTTGTGGACCTGTAATGTATTTTATTTTTACAATTTTACTATTTTGCTCAATGGGTATTTTTAAACCTTCGCCTAATATGGGGTGGTTTAAAAATTGGAATGAGACAAATTGATGATCCACCCAAACACTATCTATTTTTAAGCCTTTATTGTCTAAAATTAAAAACTTATTTCCGAATGGGTTTTCTATTTGCCAAGTGGCTGTACCTTCAATTTTTTTAGCTTGCATATCTACATTTAAGTCTAAACTTAAATGCTTCATATTTATAGAATCTGCATTGCATAAGGTATGGATATCTTCAATTTTGTTTTTAATATCCTTTTGAGCAGTTGCTGTATTTTCATTTTTACAAGAGAAAAGTAGCATACTAGAGCTGATTAATAGTATAAATTGTAAGTAGGTTTTCATAAAATTATTTTACCCAGTTTTTTTGATTTGTATGGTTAATCGTCGCTACAATATTGAATTTTTTAGAAATGAATTGAGCTGTTTTTTCAGAGGCAAATACAGAGCGGTGTTGACCACCAGTGCAGCCAAAATTGATTTGCAAATGTTCAAATCCCCGCTGGATATAATCCTGAATACTAATTGAAATAATATTTTGGACTGCTTCTAAAAATTCAGGCATTTGAGTTTCTGTATCTAAATAGTTTTGTACAGTGCTATCTAAGCCACTTAAGGTTTTATATTCTTCTTTTCTGCCGGGGTTTAGTATCCCTCTACAATCAAAAACATAACCGCCACCATTAGCTGTAGGGTCTTTGGGAATCCCTTTTTTATAAGAAAAACTATTGATGCTAATTTGTAGTTTAGGATTATTGATTTTAGTGTTTTGTTGATACTTTTTAATATTGCTTGTATGACTAATGCTTTCGAGTACTTTACGCAATTCAGGGTATTTGGGTACGAGAGGGTTATCTTCAAGAAATTGGTTAAGGTTTTTTAGAGCTGGAGCAATACTGCTTATAAAGTGAGGCTTTTTTTCGATTAGGCCTCTAAAACCATAAGCTCCTAATACCTGTATAAGGCGTAATAACACAAAATGGGGATAGCCTCTTCTTAGGTAAGTTTCATCTGTTTTGGCTACTGGTAATTGATGTAATGTATCAAAATAACTATCTAACAAATCTGATTTCCATTTATCAGGCAGCTGTGCTTTAGCTTGCCATAATAAGGAGCAAATATCATAATGTGGGGCTCCCTGCATACAACCTTGAAAGTCTATAAAATAAGGTTCATTGTTAAAAATCATGATGTTCCTACTCTGAAAGTCGCGGTACATCAATGTTTGAGGTTGTAAGCGTCCTAGCTCTTTACTCAGTTCTATAATTTCATCTTGAAATTGAATTTTATTATAAACTACTTTTTGTAAGTCGGCAAAATAATACTTGAAATATTGAAAATCGGCTTCAATGGCATTTTCATCAAATTGTTTTG
>JBDHYE010000282.1:0-2882 GCA_039811245.1 Chitinophagaceae bacterium
TACAAATGGGGCAGAAGAGGTAGCAGGGTCTAGTTTTAATTTTTTTAATAAAAGAGGTAACATAGAACCAATTAAGCTACCCCATAATACGATGCCAACTACGGAGCAGGCAATAGTGCAAGCTACTAAAGCCCAGTGAGGACCGTAATCATAGAAATGTAAATTTTGCCAAATAAGTATTCTGATAAAACCTATTGCACCAAGTATTAAGCCTAGCAATGTTCCAGAAATAATTTCTCTACGCATTACCCGCCACCAGTCTTTAATGGTTAGTTCTCCAAGCGCCATAGCCTGGATAATAATGGTAGATGCTTGAGAACCACTATTACCACCACTACTTACGATAAGAGGAATAAATAAAGCTAATACCACTACTTTTTCAATTTCGCCTTCAAAAAACTGCATTGCAGTAGCTGTAAGCATTTCGCCAATAAATAAAAGCACCAACCACCCAGCTCTTTTTCTAACTAGTTTAGAAATTGCAATATCTAAATAAGGTTCATCAAAAGCTTCTGTACCACCAATTTTTTGAATATCTTCTGTAAATTCTTCATTGGCTATCCAGAGCACATCATCAATAGTAACAATTCCTAAAAGAATCATGTTATTATCCACCACTGGCAGCGCCACACGGTTATTCATTTTAAACACTTCATTCGCTACACTTTGGTCGTCGTCTACATTTAATGTAATGAAGCGTCCATCAATCAATTCACTCACTAAGGTATCAGGGCTCCTTAGTATAAACTCTCTAATTCTTACATCATCTACAAATTTTCCTTGCTCGTCAATAACATAAATCACATCAATGGTTTCAGAGTCCATACCGAAGTTTCTGATATAGTCTAAAACATTCTGAACCGACCAGTTTTGATACACCGCTATATAATCTGGCGTCATTAAACGCCCTACGCTATCTTCTTTATACCCTAAAAGAATTAATGTTTTTCTACGTTCTTCAGGGTCTAATAGTTTGATGAGTTCTTTTACAGTGCTACTAGGCAGCTCTTCTAAAAAAGAGGTACGGTCATCTGCTGGGAGTTCATTTAATAACTCTGCTACTTTTTGAGGAGGTAGGCCTTTAATTACAGCCTCTTGTACTTGTTGGTCTAGTATTTTAAAAACACTAGCAGCCCTATGAATGGGCATTAAATCAAAGGTGGTAAAGGCGTATTCAGATACTTCGGACAGCAAATCGGCGATGTCGCTAATTTGTTGTTCGTCTATGAGGGCTATTAGTTGCTCTCTATCTTGAAGTTTGTATAAATGCTCAAATTTTTCGAGCAATTCTAGTTGCTCGCCTACCATTACCGTCCATTAATTTAATTGAAAATTTCGGCAAATGTAAAAGCTAATCGCTTAAAATACGACAAGATGATTAATTTTATTTTTCTATAGCTGATATCCTTTTTAATAGACTACATTATGATTTGTACTTACAAAGGTTTATTTTGCAGTTGTATATTTATTTGATTTTAAATTTCACTATGAACAAACCATTTCTATACACATTATCTTTAATAATCTTTGCCTTAGTGTTTAGTAATAGTAACAAGGCATTGAGCCAAGTGTCTAATACGTTTTATATTGGTGCTTTTGCTCCACAATTTGTAGTAAAAGATATAACAGGAGAAAGATTTAGAAACACGAATAATCAAAATCAAATTATTCTTTTAAATTTTTATAGGGATATTGCTTGCCCTGTAAGCATTCATTATTTTTATGCTATAGAGCAAGAAAAAGAATTTTTAGAAAAACATGGCATACAGGTACTCGCCGTGTTTCAATCTGATGTAGATAAAATCAATCGTTTTAAAGATACATTTACTTTTTTTCAAAAAATGATTGCAGACCCTACGGGGCAACTATTTGAACAATTTCAGGTAGAACAAAATGCAGCCAAGTGTAAAACCGGGTTTTTAACTTCGGCACATAAAAAAGCATATTCTGGTAGTCAGCGGATTGATGAAAGGGTCAAAGTGGATAAAAATTCAAACTATCTACCTGCTCAATTTATCATTAGTCCTGAAGGGAATTTTAAACGCATACATTATGGTAAACGTTTAGGCGATAATATTCCAATCCAAAAGTTGAAATCTTGGATTGAAAAAAATCCACAACAGTAACGGTTTTATTGGTAACTTAATAAATTATTCTTTCCATAAAAAGGGAAATAGAATAAAACATAACACCAGTACCAAAGCAAATAAGAGCGCTAATACAAGTGCTAAACTACTCCAAGCCTCTTGATAAACGGGTACCACAGCACTCAACGCCAGCTTGCTAATAATCATTAATATCGGAGTAAGTATTGGGAAACCTAACACCGCCATTAGCGCTGCATTTTGATTTGCTTTTGCAGCTATTGCCGATAAAAAAGTAAATACAGCCGCCAGCATATTACTACACATAAGCGTTACCGCAAAGAATAAACCTGTTTGGATAAGCGGATTCCCTAAAATGAGCCAGAATAAAAACAAGCTTAGTACAGAAATAAAGGCTTGTAGAATTAAATTATAAAACAGCTTTGCAAAAATAAAATGCTGAGCAGATACGATACTACTGTAATAACGATAACGCTCATTAGATTCTTGTAGAAAACTTTTTGCAATGGCATTGACACTAACAAATAATTGTACCAACCAAAATAAAGCATTCCAAACTTTAGCTTCTGGTTGGCCATTCATCATATATACTGCAAATACAGTAGCGCCAACATAGAGTAATACAGAAAAAAGACTATGTTTTTGCCGCCATTCTATCAAGGCTTCTTTATGAATAAGACTAAATATAGGTTTCCAGTTCATGGATATCAATCTTGTACTACTTTACTGCGAAAGTAGCACAAGAAATTTGTAGGCTTTTATTGTTCGAGCTTATTT
>JBDHYE010000283.1:0-2856 GCA_039811245.1 Chitinophagaceae bacterium
AGGTAGTTAAATTAGTTTGGTACTGGGCGACGGACTAGGCAATACCATTTTTGACATACCCGATATTGTAGGTTTAACTTATGCTGAAGCCGTAGCAATGCTCTCAGCAAACAACCTCTTATTTAGTGCTGTAGCTACTGGTGAAATAACAGATACAGCTACTGCTATTGTTTATAAGCAAATACCTAGCGCGATCAACGAATTAGGTAGTACCAATAAATTGCGTGAAGGTGATGAGTTAGGCTTCTTTTATATGCAAAACGCCACCGAAGACGATTTAGAACATGGACCAAGTGGAGCCCCCGTAGGCGTAGATAGTAATCAGAGTGCAACAGACGCTAGTATTTTTTAAATACAATGCAACAAAGTACTATAAATCCCTACAAAATTTTATAGCCCTTTTTACGTTATATGAAATTATAAATTCATTGCTATTTTGAAAAAAACGCTATTCACCTTACTGCTCAGTTGTATGATCCTCTTATCATACAGTCAAGAATTTGTAGCCCCCTTACAGTTTCAGCCCATTGCTCGTACAGCTTTAAAAAGTAGCGCTCCTAAGGCTAAAATAAGCAGCTTAAGTCTTCCTTTTTTTGAAGATTTTAATCAAAAATCGGCATTCCCCGATGCTTCAAAATGGTTAGACAGACAAGTATATATTAACAACACAATGGCTAAAAACCCTATTAGTATTGGTGTAGCTACTTTTGATGCACTCAGCCAATACGGTATGCCTTACGATAGCCTAGACCCGCACAGCATAAGGTATGCAGACAGCTTAAGCAGCCAGGTTATAGACTTAAGTAGCTACAATCCCAATGATAGTCTGTATTTAAGCTTTTGGTACCAAGCAGCAGGACTAGGTTTTATGCCAGAACGCAGCGACTCTTTAATGTTATTTTTTAAATCTAATAAAAGTACAAACCCCTGGCAAAAAATATGGAGTACTAGCGATACCACTGCGCTAGATTTTAAACAGGTAATCCTATCAATAACCGATACACAATACTTACACAGCAACTTCCAATTTCGTTTTATCAACAAAGCCAGCATTGGTACTAATGATGATGTGTGGAATTTAGATTATATCCTATTAAATGCGCACCGTAATCGTAACGACACCCTTCTTAACGACATGGCTTTTGGAGCACAACCAAACAGTTTTTTAAAAGAATACAACGCAATGCCTTATAGGCAATACCTAGCAGGAGGTGCACAAGTAGAGGATTCTCTATACGTTTCAATAAAAAATAATTTTAACAACAGTCAAACGATTAGCACTTTACAACTCAATGCGGTTCATCAAAACACAAGTACATCAATAGGTAGTGCTACAAAATCAAGTATAAACTTTAATACCCTTGAAACAAAAACAATAAAATTAGAAAACTATAAGGCAAGCCCATCAAGCAGCGACCCTTATGAAAAAGTGATTTTTGAAAACAAATTTTGTTTTAATGCACTTAGTGGTGATAGCCGCCAGACCAACGATACATTAAGCGTTACTCAGGTATTTGATAATTATCTGGCCTACGATGATGGCAGCGCAGAGATGAGTTATTTCCTAAATCTTTTCCCTACATTACCCGGTAAGATAGCACTTGAGTTTGAGCTCCCTCAAGCCGATACACTTAGAGGGCTAGCCATTTATTTTGGGAGACAAGTACCCACAGCCAGCAATAAATATTTTTCAATAGAGGTGTATAAGGATATTGCCTATGGGGGCAGCTCTAGCGACCATCTGTTGTACCAATTAGATGGCTTACAACCTAAATATTATGATACTGTTAATCATTTTTGGATTTATAAATTTAATACCCCTATAGCCCTAGAAGCCGGTACATTTTATATCGGTACTACACAAGCAGCACTCAGCGGTAGCGATAGTTTATATTTTGGATTAGATAGAAATAGAATAAAATCAAACCACCTTTATTATAATGTACTTGATGTATGGACACCCTCATTAATCCAAGGAGCAATAATGCTACGCCCACTTTTAGGTCAAGATATTGTAGGTACAAACATTAATGAAGTAGCCACTGTTATGAATCAAGAGTTATGCCTGTGGCCTAACCCAGCAACAGAGGTATTAAATATAAAATTGCTCAACACAAAACCCAGTGCTCAAATTTTAGATTACCGTATCTATAACCTCTTAGGGCAATGCGTACAAAAAGGAAACTTGCAAAATACGATTCAAAAAATACAACTCAATAGTCTGCCTAGTGGTACTTATTTCTTACATACCACAAGTCAAAATAAAAAACAAATGATTACAAAATTTACAATTCAGTAAGTATGACCCAAATAACTGCACAAGAACTTAAAGAGTTATTAAAAAGCCAAGCCGATATTCACCTCTTAGATGTGAGAAATGAAGATGAACGAGCTATATGTAGCATCGGCGGTGTACATATCCCCTTGGCAGCAATTCAAAATTTTCAAACAGATGCTATAGACGATTGGGCTGATGAGCCTATTTATGTCTATTGCCGCTCTGGAAACAGAAGTGTACAGGCAATAGCCTTTTTAGAACAAGCAGGTTTTAAAAATCTCATTAATATTCAAGGAGGTATTAATGCTTATAATGAATTAGTAGATTAAAAAATAAGAGTATAGAAAATATTTTCTGTATCTTCACTTTGATTTATTGATGAAATATTGTAGCATTGTGCTACTATATATAATATTCTCAAATACCTAATTAAAATTGCTTAAAATCTATAATAATGCATAGAATTTTACCTCTTAAAAAAGCGCTCCGAATTTTTGGTATTGCAGCCTTAGCTTTTACCAGTTACCAAAGCACTGCACAAACTGTTACCCTATTTCGTAGTGGGGTAATAGTACCCC
>JBDHYE010000284.1:0-2831 GCA_039811245.1 Chitinophagaceae bacterium
CAGAGCAGGGAGAGTTCGTCGACGTTGGTCTCTCCGAGTTCGGCGGTCCATGCGCGCAGGTGATGGGCTTCGCACCACGAGGGAGGCCGGTCGCAGCCGGGGTAGGTGCAGCCCTTGTCTCTGAGCCGCAGGAAGCGGATCTGATCCGGGGAGGCGAAGCGTGCGGCTCGTCCGAGGTTGAGAATGGCAGATTCGCCGCCCAAGACGGCGGGGATGAGGTGGGCGTCGCACGCCATCCGGCGGATGGTGCTGGGGGTGAGCGGGGTGCCGTGACCGTCCAGGCCGTAGCCCCGGCCGCGTGCCGACTCGACCCGGTTGACGTCGTCGCTGGGGGCGGGGGCCGGTGCCTGGCGTCGGCTGTGGAACTGGCGTAGCAAACTCTCGTAGTCGAAGGTCACCGTGATCTGAGCTTTCACAGCGGAGACAGGACGCACGTGGCCGAGGAGCGTGGGGTCGTTGGCGACGACGCGGCACAGCTCGATCAGGGCGTCGGCGCGGCGCTGCCCTGCGGTGCGATTGTCGAGGGGGACCGCGGTGCCTTCTTGGGAGGCATGCCCCCCGGCGGGCGTGCGGCTCGCATGGCTAGCCCGGTCGGTGCGTGGGGCGGCGAGCGCGTCCATGGCAGCGGCGAACACGGCGTACCCCTCGTTGTCCAGGGCGTAGGTGCCCGTCCACAAACCACTGGCCTGCTTCGTTGGCGCCGACATGTTGCGTTGTCGGTGGACCTCCTCCTGCTGTTGCTCGAACGCCCCCTCGTCGCCGTAGCTCGCGATGAGAATCTCGCGGAGGCTTGCAAGCTGGGCTGATGAGGCGCCGGTTGCGGCGTGCTCGATGATTACGCCGGCCGCGGCGTCCCACCAGTCTGTCGGGATAGCGGCGGCAAGGAGATCGAGGTCATGAGCTAGTCGCCCCGCGACGGAGACACTCACGCGTCCCCCGGACACCGCATCCTCGAGCGGGCCCAGATCGGCGGCTCGAGGGTGCTGAGTGCGCAGGGTCCAGTTGCGAAGGGCGGCGGTGATCGCGGCCGTCACTGGCGTCCCGGCGCGCCGAGTCTGGTCATCGACCCAGGCGGAAATCTTGGAGCCGAGGGGTCGGCGGGTCGAGGGATCTGATTCGGCGATCACCCCGCGAGAAATGGCCTCGTCGAGCACTGCGGCCGACAAGCCTTCCGCGAGGGATCGAAGGGCCATGGCCTGTCCAAAGAGATCGGTCAGCCCGTCGGTCGGCACCAGGGTCAGGGTGTGGCGCAGTCGCGTGCGTCCCGCGCCGTGGCGAACACTCACCGACTGTGGTTCCGCAAGCCTTCTCAGCAGCTCCACGCTTGCAGCCACCGTGTCGCACAACGCCGTCATGGCGGCGTGCTGGTCGGCGCGAGGTGTGCTCGATGGGAGGATGGCCATGTCTCATGCTATCGAACAAGTAAGCGAAACACAAGGACGCTATTCAGACAAGTTTTCGTCATCCCGGGCTGCGGCCCATCCGCTTGGGATAGTCCAGCGCGGGGCGCTCGGTTCGGCCCGTCGCCCCGGGTCCAAACGTTGTCGGACGCCCACAGTAGGCTCCTCGACATGCACAGAAATCTGCCCTACTCGATCTACCGCCCGCGGGAGGCCTCCCCGCACCGCGGCCCGCCATCTCGGTCACCTCCTCTCCGGCGTCATTGGCAGGACGATTGATGGGGATCTTATAGAAGATAGAATCTGTGTTTAATATCAGGGCCCACGCGCTCGTAGGTTGAGCGCGGTCAGGCCCCACCTCGGGGTCCTGCCTCGGCCCAGCCCTCGCCACGACCGGTGCGCTGGCATCGCCAGACCAGCACCCGCCACAGCGCCCCCGGCGACGGGTCTCTGCTTGTCTCTGCTTGTCGCTGCTTGCCTCTGCGCGCTCGCCTCAGCTCGTCTCTGCGTGTCTCTGCGTGTCTCTGCGGTCAGCACTAGAGTCGTGAATAGAGTCCTGATATGGACCCCATCAGGAACCCCTACGCCCCGGGCGCCGGTCAACGGCCCCCGGAACTGGCGGGACGCGATGAGCAGTTGCGGACGTTCGAGGTGGTTCTGGAGCGGATCGCCAAGGGACGACCCGAGCGCTCCATCGTGCTCACCGGCCTTCGGGGTGTCGGCAAGACGGTGCTGTTGAACTCGCTGCGCAGCTCGGCGGTCCGGGCCGGGTGGGGGACCGGCAAGTTCGAGGCTCGGCCGGATCAGACGCTGCGTCGGCCGGCGAGCGCGGCGCTGCACGTCGCCGTACGGGAGTTGGGTCACCCCAGTGGCGACGAGGTGGATCACGTGCTCGGCGTCATCAAGGCGTTCGCGCTGCGCGATGCCGCGCCGAACGCCAAACTGCGGGAGAAATGGCAACCCGGCATCGACGTACCGGCGATCACCGGCCGCGCGGACTCCGGCGACATTGAGATCGACCTGGTCGAATTGCTCACGGATGTCGGGGGATTGGCGCAGGACGTGGGCAAGGGCGTGGCCTTGTTCATCGACGAGATGCAGGACTTGGGTGCCGATGACGTCTCGGCTCTGTGCGCGGCCTTCCACGAGATCAGCCAGAACGGATTGCCGGTGATCGTGGTCGGCGCCGGGCTGCCGCACCTGCCCGCCGTGCTCTCGGCGAGCAAGTCGTATTCCGAACGGCTGTTTCGGTATTCGCGGATCGATCGGCTCGACCGTGCCGCCGCGGAGGCGGCGCTGCAAGTGCCGGCGCGCGAGGAGGGGGCGGAGTTCGCGGCCGAGGCGCTGGAGGCGCTGTACGTCGCGACGGGGGGCTATCCGTACTTCATTCAGGCGTACGGGAAGGTGGCCTGGGACGCCGCCCCGGCCACG
>JBDHYE010000285.1:0-2816 GCA_039811245.1 Chitinophagaceae bacterium
TTGTACCAGCCCAAATGTTATTATTTGTAATGGCGATACTTTATTTTTAACCTCATTGAACTCATTTTATAAAAAACATTTTGAGGCGAATACTATATGTACCATAGCCCTTAAACCCATGAAACATTTTGAGCGTTACGGTACTGTGCATTTTGATGAGAGGCAACAGGTAAGCCGTTTTGAAGAGAAAAAAGCACAGCAAGAAGGCTATATCAATGCTGGTTTATATGTTATTAATAAAGAACAATTTTTGTTGAAACCCTTTGTTGATAGTTTTTCTTTTGAAAAAGATTATCTTGAACAGTATTATAAGCAGGAGAAAATTGCAGTGTATGTTTCAGATGCTTATTTTTTAGACATAGGCATTCCCGAAGATTATCAAAAAGCACAAACAGAGATTGTTCAACAGTTTGAGAAATTAGAAAAATGAAAATAGTTCTTATCGGTTCAGCCCACCCCTTGAGAGGTGGAGGTATTGCTACCTTCAATGAGCGCATGGCACAAGCCTTACAAGAGCAAGGGCACGAAGTGATCATATACTCTTTCTCCTTGCAATACCCTTCATTTTTATTCCCAGGTAAATCTCAATTTACCGATGAGCCAGCACCAGAAAACCTTAACATTAAAAGTGTTATAAATGCCATCAACCCATTCAACTGGTGGATACAAGGGCAGAAAATAAAAAATGAAAATGCCGATTTGGTATTGGTACGCTATTGGTTGCCCTTTATGGGGCCCTGTTTAGGTACTTTGTTACGCATTATTCGTAAAAACAAAAAATCAAAAATTATTGCTATCACCGATAATGTTATACCTCATGAAAAACGCATTGGAGACAAACTGTTTACCCAGTATTTTTTGAAAGCTGCCGATGCATTTTTATGTATGAGTAAACAAGTATTGAACGATTTAAAAACGTTTACCTCTAAAACGGCAATTTATACAGTACACCCCTTATACGATAATTACGGTGAGGTATTGCCCAAAGCCACAGCACAAGAGCAGTTGGGATTAAAGTCCGATAAAAAATATCTGCTTTTTTTTGGTTTTATTAGGGCTTATAAAGGGTTGGATATTTTGTTAGAAGCCTTAAAAGATGAACGATTAAAAGCCTTAGAACTGATTATTGCGGGCGAATTTTATGGTGATGAAGCACATTTTAGAGCGCTTATTGATAAGTACCAATTAAATGAGCGTGTACATTTATACACCTCCTTTATTCCCAATCAAGAAGTACGCTATTATTTTTGCGCAGCAGACCTTGTAGTGCAACCCTATAAAACAGCCACACAGAGTGGTATTACCCAAATTGCTTATGCCTTTGAAAAACCTATGGTACTTAGCAATGTTGGTGGGCTGGCAGAGAATGTAGCCCATGCAAAAGTAGGATATGTAGCAGAACCTAATGCACAAGCTATAGCCGATGCTATTGATTTGTTTTTTTATACAAGTCCGATAGTAGATTTAGAACAAAATTTAAAAGAAGCCAAAAAAAGCTATTCTTGGGAGCACTTTACCAACCAGCTCCAGCAACTCTACAATAATTTGGCACATAAAGTATAATTTCATTTTTTTTATTCAATAGCAAAATAAATTTAAGTTCTTGTAGCATTAAGATGTGATAGTTATAGGGTATTTACCTTAATTTGCATTATTGAAATAAGAAATAATCAGTATGGAATTTACTGCACAACAATTAGCAGACTTATTACAAGGTACTATCGAAGGTGATGCCCAAGTGAAAGTAAATAAACTTTCTAAAATAGAAGAAGGTACAGCACAGTCAATTTCATTTTTGGCAAACCCATTATATACCCAATACTTATATGATACCAAAGCATCGGTGGTGATTGTGAATCAAGATTTAGAATTACAAGAGCCTGTAAAGTATGCTACTTTAATACGTGTGCAACGAGCTGATTTAGCGTTTGCTAAACTATTAGAATGGTACAACCAGATTAAACTCAAAAAAGAAGGGGTATCGCCCCAAGCCTATATTTCACCTAGTGCTCAAGTAGGCGAAGGTTTATATGCTGGCGAGTTTAGTGTAATAGCCGATGGTGCAAAAATAGGTAAGAATGTAAAAATATATCCTCAATGCTTTATTGGAGATAATGTTGTCATTGGTGATAACTGCACCCTTTTTGCTGGGGTGAAAATTTATTCAGATTGTGTTATTGGCAATAATTGTATACATTCTGGTACAGTTATTGGTAGTGATGGCTTTAGATTTGCTACTGGTGAAGGGGCACAAAAAATACCTCAGATAGGCAATGTGATTATTGAAGACGATGTTGAAATTGGCGCAAATTGTGCTATAGACCGTGCTACATTAGGTAGTACCATATTAAGAAAAGGAGTGAAGTTTGATAATTTTATACACATAGCTCATAATGTAGAAGTAGGAGAGCACTGTTATTTTGCTGCACATACTGTGGTGGCGGGTTCTACTAAAATTGGTAAAAACTGCATGGCTAGTGGTCAAGTGGGAATAGTAGGGCATCTTAATATTGCAGAAGGTACAATCATTACAGCACAATCGGGGGTTTCAAAATCGGTTACTAAAAGTGGAGAGGTGCTTATGGGCTCTCCGGCTTTTGATGCTCAAAAATATCGCAAGGCATTTGTTCATTTTAGAAACTTAGAGCGCGTTGTACAGCGTGTGGACATGCTCGAAAAACAAATGAAAGAGAAAAATAATGAAGCCTAATAATTCTTCTAAAGAATGGATGCAATATGCAGGATTAGCCAGCCAATGGTTGGTAATGATAGCCTTGGCATTATATTTAGGGATTCAGGCAGATAAAAAAATAGGA
>JBDHYE010000286.1:0-2804 GCA_039811245.1 Chitinophagaceae bacterium
GGACCCGCGCGAGCGGCCGATCGACCAGCAGCAGAAGGCCGACACGGCGCACCGGAGATTCACGCACCCCGACTCGGATTTTCTCACGCTGCTCGCGGTCTGGGAGGACTATCACGACGAGTTCGAGGCGATGACGCTCGGCAAGCTGCGGAAGTTCTGCACGGCGCATTTCCTGTCGTTCATGCGCATGCGCGAGTGGCGCGACGTCCACGCGCAGCTCGAGGACACCTTGCGCGAACGGGACGGGTTCAAGCGCACGTCAATCTTCGACGGCGTGAAGAAGGGCCAGGAAGTGAAGGTGGTGCTCGGCACGCCCGCCTACGCCGCCATCCATCGCTCGATCCTGTCCGGCCTGCTCGGCAACATCGCCACGCGGACCGACGAGGGCGACTACCACGCCGCGCACGACCGGCGCGTAAATGTGTTTCCGGGGTCGACGTTGTTCGAGCGTGGCGAACAGAAGAAAAACCCGGCCGGAGGCCGGGTTCCACCTGCCAAGGCAAAGACGGCGAAATGGCTCATGGCCGCGGAAATCATGGAAACCGCCCGGCTCTACGCGCGCACCTGCGCCCGCATCGATCCGTCCTGGGTGCTCGACCTCGGCGCCCACCTGCTGCGCGTGGCGCACAGCGAGCCATTCTGGAACGCCGACGCCGGCCGGGTGCTGGTGAAGGAGCGCCGCCGGCTCTACAACCTCGAGCTTGAGACGCGGTCGGCCAGCTACGGCAAAATCAACCCCGCGCACGCCACGGAGATTTTCATCCGCGAGGGCCTGGTGAGTGACACCATCACCTGGCCCTTCGGTTTCCTGAAGCACAACCGCCGGCTGCGCGACGAGGCCGAGACGCTGCTGACGCGGATGCGCAGCTCCGGCTACATGAACCTCGACGAAGCGATCTATCGCTTCTACGCCGCGCGCATCACGAACGTATCCTCGGTCGGCGAACTCGTGGACCTTGTCCGCCACCAGCAGATGACCGACCCGAAGTTCCTCTTCATGTCGGCGGACAGCCTGCGTCCACCGGAGGAGGCGGAGCACGACGCGGAGGCATTCCCCGAGGCGCTGCCGGTGGACAATCGTGTGCTGCCGCTGGCCTACACCTACCAGCCTGGCAAGGAGGACGACGGTGTCACCGTGCGCGTCAATCTCACCGAAGCCGAGGCGCTCACGCCCGCCGCGCTGGACTGGGCCATCCCGGGCCACCTGCCGGAAAAGGTCGAGCTGATGCTCAAGGCCCTGCCCAAGGAGCAGCGCCGCGGCCTGATCCCTCTCGCCGAAACGGCGCAGAAGCTCGTCGGTGAATTGGCGCTGCTCAGCGGCCGCCCGAAGCAGCCCACGCTGGCGGAGGCGCTGGCCGAGCTGCTCGCGCCGCGCCTCGGCGTGCGCATCGATCCGGCGCTGTGGGGCGCGGGCCTTTTTCCCGACCACCTGCGCGTGCGCGTCGAGGTGCTCGACAACCGCGGCCAGGTGATCGGCGCGAGCCGCGATCTCGCGGAAATCCAGGGGCAGGTGCACAGCCGCGCGCGCGACGTGAGCAAGCAGGCGGCCACGGTGGACAATACGGCCTGGCGCGCCGCGCGGGCGAGATGGGAGGGCGAACCCGCGATGGAATGGAAGTTCGGCGACCTGCCGGAGAAAATCCTCGTGAGCGAGCACCACGGTGTGCCGGTGCACGCGTTTCCCGGCCTGAGGGCGGTGCCCGCCGGCGTCGCGGTGCGGCTCTTCGCCACGCCCGAGGAGGCGGCGGCCGCCACGCGCCCGGGACTCGTGCTGTTGTTCGAGTCGCAGTTGCGCCACGACCTCGGCTGGCTGGAGAAGGATCTGAAGGCGCTGCGCATGCTCGGCCCGCTGGCGGTGACGCTCACGACGCCCGACGCGCTCCAGCAGGACGCGCTGGAATCGATCCGGCGGTGGGTGTGCGATCCGCGGCGCATGGCGGGTAGGGCGAATCCTCCGGATGAGCCGAAAGGCGCGGCTCGTCGGGACGACTCGCCCTACCAGCTGACCAAGGTCGCGTTCGATCACGCCCTCGCCGCGGCGAAGCAGGACCTGCGCGGCCTGGTGCCGAAGCTGGGCGACTGGCTGAAGGAAATTCTTACCCTGCGGCTGGCGATCCAGACTTCGAAACAGACTTATCCCGGCATGGCCGACGACCTCGCGGCGTTGCTGCCTTCGGATTTTCTGCGGGTCACGCCGTTCGGGCGGCTCGCGCACCTGCCCCGCTACCTGAAGGGCATGTTGGCGCGCGCCGAACGGGCGAAACGCGACCCGGCGAAGGATGCCGCCCGCGCGAAGGAGCTGGCGCCGTTCGCCAAAGCTGTAGCGGCGTTCTATGAGCGCCGGACCGGCGGTCACAGACCGCCGCTACAGGGGAAGGCCGGCGAGTTTCGCTGGCTGGTGGAGGAGTTTCGCGTGAGCCTTTTCGCGCAGGAACTCGGCACCGCCGAGCCGGTGTCGGCCGTGCGGCTGAGAAAAATGTTGGAAGAAATGGGTAGAGAGGGACCGCTGGGCCCGCCGTCAAACGGGCCGGATGCCGCCACCGCGGCGCGCCCGGCGGTCGCGCCCTACCCGCAGAAGAAAGGCTCCCCGCTCAAGAGCCTCGGCGCGCTCGACCAGTTGTTCCGCAAATAATGCGCACAGATTGGCGTTGTCGTGCCCGGCCCGCCGCGTAGGCTGCGGGCCTACCCCATTACCCCATGAACACCTCGATTGCCTCGCTATTGGAAGGGAAGGGCCGGGCCCTGCACACGGTGCCGAAGAACGTGACGGTCTTCGAAGCCGTCGAGAAAATGAACCAGCACCG
>JBDHYE010000287.1:0-2783 GCA_039811245.1 Chitinophagaceae bacterium
TTTCCTTTTTTAGTTTAAGTTTAATTTTTTAATTAACTACCTATAATAAAATAACTCATTCCAATTTGTTTATATGTCCTATCTTTCATTTTTCCAAAAGTAAGTTCAAATATAATTTGTAATTAAAGTATTTAATGAAGTACTAAATAGAGTAAGATTAGCCGTGGCATTTAATTGAAGCCCTGCTTTCCCTAAATTAAAAATGTTGTTGGGTTTATTTGCCAAACTATGGATTAGAGCTTCTAAACTCTTCTGGGTTTTAGACATAGATTGATAAATGATTGGGAAGACCATTTCTTGTAAGTTCATTCCATAAGCAGCATATTCAAATTCTTTCGATTTAGCGTCCCAGTCTTGTGGGCGATGTAAAGAACAAATACCATCTACTTGACCTTTAATTAGTGCATTCATTAAAGCGCTGCGGTCTTCTTCTGCTCTAATAGGCGGCAACACTTTAAAAACAGCGTCATAAGATTTCAAGGCATGGTCATTGAGCGTTAAATGATAGGGACTTAATGCATAAGTGATATTCAACTTTCGCTCTTTAGCCTGAAGTACTAAGTTTAAAGCATCTGCCGATGCGATACCATTTACATGGAGTCTAGAATTCGTATAATTCAACAATTCAATATCACGATGTAAAAATAGACTTTCTGCCAAGCTGGGAATTCCGGGCATACCCATTTGAGTACTTAAAGGGCCTTCATGCATCAAACCCCCTTCGGCCAAAAGCATATCCATTGGTATTTGAGCAATAATACCATCAAAAGCTTTTACGTATTCTAATGCCTTAAGCATTAATGCCGGATTTTGAAGCGGTTTCCAACCATCGCTAAATGCTACTGCGCCAGCACTACGCATATCCAACATTTCTGCAAGATTTTTACCTTCTATATTGGCAGATATACTCCCCATAGGTAGTGCTTCAACGATCTGATTAGCGCTTTGAGTTAATAGATATTGAATAATTGACTTTGAACTGATACTGGGCTGCGTATTGGGAGCTAAAAAAACTGTAGTAAATCCACCCTTAGCAGCAACTTTCAAGCCATTTTTTAAGGTTTCTTTATGCTCATAACCGGGTTCACAATAATCTGCCATGAGGTCGGTCCAGCCCATACTCACACACAGGTCTGGGTAGCGAATTTCTTTTTTGGCTTTAACTTTTAAGTCCGCTCCTATGGCTGAGATGAGCCCTTTTTCAATAAAAATATCTACCGTTTTTAAGTGGTAGGGAGATTCTTTATCGATGACCTTAGCCGCTCTGATACAGATTGACATAATTATGATTTTCTATTCTTTTGTTTTTATATTTTTTATCAAAATGAAGGTTTCCAAGCCTAACATTAAGACCGCTAAAATAGTACAAAGTTTCCATAGCGGAAATGTACCCAGCTCTTTAATGCTTTTTATTCTTTTTAAATCTGAATTTATAGCCCACGAAATACCTTTTCCTTTCCATTGTTCTTTAAGCTCACTAAGTGACCATACCGCTAAATCGGCTTCGGCCCTATTATGATTTACACCTAGTAAAATGCTATCGCTATTTGCGATTTGTGCTTTGTAAAAACCTGCTGGTAGTGCCCCTACATAAAAATCTATTCCTTTACCATTCGGCTTTTGTAAGGGTATATGTTGTTCAGTATTATTAGAAATTTTTAATTGATTTCTCAATAAATCTACCCCATTTGAAATTGGGAAAAATAAAGGTGTTTTTTGAGCACTTGTAGCGGCATAAATCGAATTGCTAGAATTTTGACTTGCCAAATAATATAAAAAAGGAAGAAAATAAGCACTGGTTTGAAAATTTCCATAGAATGGCTCAATTGGGCTTGTACAGAAATAGATTTCTCCTTTGCCATAACTGTAAGACACCATAAATGGGTCGCCATTTCTAAAATTCATGATCCACTGAGGGTAAGCCGCATTTTGTGCTTTAATAGGATAATGTAATGTAGTATAAGGCAATTGAACATTGTCGGGTATATGTTCAAACATGGCTTTTACAAAAGGGTGCTCTGTTTGTAATGCGCTAACTTTTTGTGCACTCGTATCTATAGGTTCAAAATGGATAGGAAGCCATGTTTCAAAATCCTTATTGAGTGCTGTAACCGAGGCATTATCTGCCAAAAATACAAGCAGCTTAGTGCCTTTTAATAAAGCTTGTTTAATTGTATCTTTAAAGCTTCCCAAATCACCCTTTAAACCATTGAGTATCCATAAGCCTTCTTCTTGACTATTCATTGAAGCAGCCCCTTGCCAATGTTTCAATTTAAAATTTGAACTGCTCGTTAAGGCTGCATTTAAAAAAGGGTTGGTATGGTCAAGATCGATTAATTGAACCTTTAAGCCTTCAGATGCTTGGAGTGCAATATTAAATTGATCATCGTATGAATATTGATCTTCTTGAATTTTTAGGGTAATAGGCTCCCAAGCTGTACTTTGTGTAATATAATTTAAAGTATCAATACGTGTTTTAGAGCTTGTAAACTGTAATTGTACAATAGCTTTTACCTCATTATTATGTTTTAATTGGAGAATAGGCTGCTCTTTGGCAGGAAGTGCTCCATGATAATAGGTTTTGACAATGAGCGATTGATTTTGGTCTTTTTGAATACTAGGGTTTTCAAAATAGGCGGTATCAATACCAAAATTAGAATAGTGAACTTGAGGTACTGTAATACCTGTAAAATCAACATAAGCCAACTCTTTAGGTAGCGGATTTAAAAAAAATTGGTTTTTTTGAAAATCAGAAATATAGTACAGTTTTAACTTATGACTCC
>JBDHYE010000288.1:0-2772 GCA_039811245.1 Chitinophagaceae bacterium
GCCGATACATTAATACAGCTAGATGCTACAATTATTGCAAATAGAGAACAAGCACAAATCGTTCAAGCACATTACTACCAATCCAATCGCTATTTTGAACCTGCTAAAAAGCTTTATGATAGCCTTGTTAAAAGTAATAATGTAGATTTTGCTGCCGAATCTTATTATCAATTGGCTTATCAATTATATGCTACACAAAAATGGAATGAAGCTGAAAAAGCCGCTCAACTAGCCATTAAAAAAAGTAATGCCAGTACCTATTGGAATACGAAAAGCTACCTCTTAATGGCGGATATTTTTAGTGCACAAAAAGATTATTTTAATGCTCGAGCTACGCTGCAAAGTGTAATAAAGTATTGCCCAATAGAAGCATTAAAAGAAGATGCGAAAACAAAACTAGAACAAGTAAATCTTTTAGAAAAAGGGAAAAGTAAATTAATAGATGGTTAGTATAAAAAATATTTTTTTTAAATGCTTATTCCTTGTGCTTACACTTTTAACTCTAAGAGTGCATGCACAGATCAATAGCGCCGATACGATAATTAAATCAAGTACCATTGATATTATACAGATATACCAGCCTAAAGTACAACAAGTAGAAAAGCAAAGCTACAGCCCCGATTTGCCACCTTTAAATACAGCATTGCCCCATTATGAATATAATGCTCCTATTCAAGTAAAAGAATATGGTTTTAGAGCTCAACCCTTACAGGCATTGGCTTATAGCCTTGATACCTCAAAAAAGAGTTATAATAATTATGTCAAATTAGGTTTAGGCAATCTCCAAACAGTCTATGCAGATGCTGGTTTTCATAATGATTTAAAAGCTCCAATTCATTATAATACACATTTTGGGTTTAGTCATCAAAAAGGAAATTTGCCATTCCAAAAGCATTGGGCGGGTGTTTTTTCTTCGGCATTAATTTTTAACGAAACTAAGCAAGATATACAACTAGCTTTTAATGCAGCCAGTTATCACTTTAATCAGTATGGTTTTGATACTGCTGTATTTAGTGGTAAAAAGGCAGCTAAACAAGTGTTGAATGGAGCTAGTATAATATTAAGCATAAACGATAGAGGCTTTAATATACAAGGTTTTAAATTAGTATCAAAGCTGGAACCCTATTTGTATTCTAATCCTAATCGTATTAACGAAACTGGTGTTAACGTACTTCTCGGTACACAAAAACAAGCAGCTAATCATACTATTTTACAGCTAACCGCTATAGCACAATGTAATCAGACTAAATTAACCCCCGACCCTTTATTTATAAGCCCACTAGGCCATTCAATGTTTAACTATGTACTAGGTTTAAATATGGGTGCAACTTATGAGAAGGAGCAATTAAAAATTAAAGCACATCTTCAACCCAGTTTAGGGCAATTTGAAAAATTTTATTTATTGCATGATATAGAGTTAGGCATTTGGGCAAAGTCTAAAAAATCTTATTGGAGTATCGGAGCACAAGCACAGCTTAATCAGAATAGGTATAGTAAATTATATCAAAACAATCCATTTATTCAAAACTATTATAGTCTTCAAGGCTTTCAACAAGAATTGTTTGCACAAGCTAAATTGGCTATTGCTCAACATTGGAGCTTAAATGTGAAAGGCTCTTGGGTGCGATATAAAAATTTAGCAAGTTTTGTAAATCAAAATTATGAAACGGAAAAAATAGATGTGTTCTATATTCCTCAGACCGATGCTATGGTGCTGAATATGCACTTGCGTTATCAAATCGCTACAAGGTTTAGTGTAGGAGCTCATTTGCTATTCAATAATTACTTTAATACTCTAGGGAGTAGAAGCGTATGGCAGCTGCCTACAAGCCAAATGCAGTTTGATTTGCAATGGCAGCCTTATTCTAAATTATTCTTTACAGCCTATGCCAAATATTGGGGATCTATGTCGGCATTAGATAGTCTTAGCACTGTTGTTAAGTCAAAAGCCTTTGTTGATCTTGGTTTTGCAGCAGAGTATCAAGCTACTCAACCCATTTCATTCTTTATACAATTTGATAATTTACTCAATCGTCATTACCAGCGATGGATGTATTATCCCTCTTATGGTATAAATATTTATGGTGGGATTCGATTTAAATTTTAATATTTGTACATAGAAATTATTTTTCAAAAAAACACAAACCAAAGCAGTAAATGGATATCGCACAGTACATAAGTTTATTTTTATTAAAAAATAAATATTGTTGTTTGCAAGGATTAGGAAATGTAGAAATTAAAAAATCGGCAACACAGTATAATGGCTCTGAGATTATACCGGGTCAATATTATGCGCATTTTGAGGCTGTAGGCTCTATTGATGACAGTTTCCCGTATTTTGTAGCCAGTAATGAGCATATCAGTATTGCAAAAGCAACTAATGAAATTAGTGCTTTTATTAAGCAGGCTAAAGAGCAATTACAACAAGGTAAAACAGTAAGCATTCCTACGGTAGGGCATTATTTAATGCATGAGGGTAAAATACTTTTTGAATTAGACCCATTGTTTGCCACAAGCCAACCCAGCACTACTTTTCAAGTGCCAACCAAAATTGCCGAAGAGTCAAGTCCAGTGTTAGACAATAGTGCTATTGATAATTATAATCGCTATAATCAACAACAAGAAAAAAACATCAATTGGGGTATGGTAGCGTTTTGGGGTATTGTAGTTTTAATCGTTGCTGGTGTAATTGCTTGGACGGTACAATATTTTCTTAAGCAATCTAAAGAGCAAAACTCAAATACAATAGCAGAGCAAATAGAGCCCAATATG
>JBDHYE010000289.1:0-2764 GCA_039811245.1 Chitinophagaceae bacterium
GCCCAAGTTCATGGGTTAATGTACGCCCCTTATCAATATGATTAATAAAGATCATACCTACTTTATTTCTCACGCCAAAAGCATATTGATTTAAGGCAATACCTACTTCTTCCTTAGGAAAATCGGGATCATTAGGAGGAACTGTTATACCCAATATATTACTGGAACCATAGCTTAATGGACCTACCCAAATATTTAAGTACTTAGTATTGTCAAAAGCTGAAGTGCCTGTACTGCTATATTTCATATCCTTTGCGCCATCTATAGCATTAAAGCGTGTTCCAGGGTTTACTATTTTAAGGGTATAACCCGGAAATATTTGTTGGTCGGGATTAATTTTTGCCAAAGCAAAACGTAAGCCAATATTGGCATAAAGAGGTTTCCAAACTGCTGGAATATATACAGAGTCAGCATTTGCTGCGTTAAAATCGGCATTAATGCTTTCTAATTGTGTTCGGATACGGTCTTCAATTCCACTGATGCCTCCAAGATTTTTAAAAGTTGATGAATCTATTACAAAATGGAATACAACGGGAATTTGAGGAGTTTCGCTTAGTTTAAAATAGTGTTGACTTAATTGCTGGGTTTTATGCGTTGCAAAAGCTTGAGCTTGTTGTAATCTTAATGCTTTTCGTTTTTGAATAGTACCCGGATTTTTTTGCTCTAAAGCTTGTATCATAAGCGCATAACCACAATTGCGTTGTGCATGGGTATGAAATATACTTATTCCAAGTAGTAATATTAAAGCAATGAGATTTTTCATGGGGGTATGTGTTATAGGCTATTTGCTTCTGCTATTAATTTCATCTCTGATTTTTATAGCATAAGCGTAGTCTTCATTTTCTAATACTTGGTTTAACAAATTGTGTAATTGATCAATACTTAAGCTTTTTAGCTTGTTGGTATTTTCTGTATTTGTTTTAGTATCTTCTGGTTCACCTTCGATAATGATTTTTCTTTTTGGTCCTGCATTTGCTTCATTCATGCTTTTATCAGCCATATCAAGTACATTGTAATAAGTAAAAATCTTACAGTTAGCTCTTACTGCTAGGGCTAGAGCATCGGAAGTACGAGAGTCTATTTCTACTATTTCTTCGTGATTGCGTAAGCAGAGTAGTTTAGCATAAAAAATATTTTCAACTATTTTATAAATCACAACCTCTAAAATGTCTATCCCGAAGGTGCTGATGAGGTTGTAAAATAGATCGTGAGTTAAGGGTCTGCTGGGTTGCATTTTTTCAAGTGCTACCGCTATCGCTTGAGCTTCAAAAGCTCCAATAACGATTGCCATTCTACGTGAACCATCAGTCTCTCCAAGTACTACGGCATAGTTATTATTATTTGAAATGCTATGCGATAGTGCTACTATTTCTAACTCAATTTTTTTCATATCCATATCTTAATTAGCCTATCTAATTAGTGTACTAAAGGTAAATCTTTTTTTTAAAATAGACTTGGGTTTTCACTTTCCTTTTCTTCGTTAGGAACTAAACTTATTTCTTTAATGTTTTCAAGATGTAGTTTTTTTCCAATAGTTTTCCAACCAGAAACATCTGTGTATTGGTGTAATGCTACTTGTTCTTCTTGCCATTCATTTTTTTTCTTTCCCCAACGTATTATAGCATTTACTTCGCTATGACTACTAACTAAGCTTATAAAATTACCTGTACCTTCTTTAATACATTGAAACTTAGTTTTGATACTTTGGGTTTCTATCATAAAGCGTTTACAATAATACTGCTTACTATTTTGGTCATAATAGAGCATGGTATAAACGCTTTCAGGGTGAAACTTTTCAATGAGAACCGTATCATTTGTTTCATAACGGTTGCTAAGTTCAAAATCGCTTAATTCATAAGTTCCTTCTTTGTTAAAGGCTATTATTTTATCGCCATCATTAAAGCGTCCTAACAAGATACCATTATCTTCTTTATTGAGTCTTCCTGTATTCGGGTCGTACCATATTTTGATAGCCGATAAGGTAGATTTCCCTTTTTCTTTGAGTTTGATACTTTTTATAGGGTATTTAGATACTTGGTTACCATTAGCACTTCGCCCTTTAATATCTAGCGTTTCAAAACTAAAATCTAAGCTTTTTATTCTTGCTTTTGAACCCGGTGATAAGGTTATACTTACGAGTTCTGCTTCACCATTGGGGTTCGCAGTAAAATAGAGTACTTTACTGTTAGGATTGCCTTTAGTTAAATTGTATTCTTTATCTCTAGTTATACCGGTAACATTAAATCGTTTAGCGTATGCTATACCGCTTTTGCCATCTAAATAAACCAGGTTATAAGTTGTTCTTTCATCATTTTTTCTAAAAATATCAACGTGTATAATGTCTTTACCTACAAAGTTTTTGTCGGCTACTTTACTTACACTCATGCTACCATCTTTTCTAAAAACGATGATATTATCTAAGTCGCTACAATCTAAAAGATATTCATCTTTTTTAAGTGCTGTACCTACAAAACCCTCTTTCCAATTGACATATAATTTACTATTGGCAATAGCTACTTGTTGGGCTTGTATGGTTTCAAAAGATCGAATTTCTGTTTTGCGTTCTTTACCTTTACCATATTTTTTTTGAATGGATTCGTAATAGCTAATGGTATAAGGTATAATATTTTGAATATGGTTTTGGGTTTCGGCTATGGCTTCATTTACACTGTTTAAATGTTCATCTGCTTTAAAGGCATCAAATTTTGAAATTCTTTTGATTTTAATCTCTGTAAGTTTTACAATGTCTTCTTGGCTAATGGCT
>JBDHYE010000290.1:0-2738 GCA_039811245.1 Chitinophagaceae bacterium
TTAAGGGAAAAATTACTAAGGAATTAGAAGAACTATTAGCAAAACTTGATTTGTTGCACTAAAGTGGACAAGTCAGGTGAATCGTTTATTTAATACCTAAATTTAAGATTCTAAAAATTAGTGATTGCCGCAAGCTCTTCTGTTTTTAGCTTTAAATCGGGCATAACGATGGGTCTCGTTAGAGAGTATTTTAAGATAGATGAACAATAAAATGAGCTCATCTAAGTGGCTTAACCATGGACTTTTGTTGGCCCATAAATTTATAGGAGATACACAATAGAGAATAAAAACAAAAGTAGCAAGTAATAAACCAATTGAAGGTCTATAGCCGAAACGTAAGATACAACGTATCATTTGCCAAAAGGTGCTTCGCTTTTTTACAAGGCTAGCTTTTACGTTTGAGTGAATTGTCTCTTTTGAAAATGTTTTTATAGTGCTCATTGTTTTTAATGAGAAAGTTTCAAGAGCAAAATTGCAAAATTATATGTTTGGATAGTGTTAATAGTTGTATTTATGAAATGAATTGGGCTTCTTTTAACACATCTCTTAAAGTTTCAAAAGAGTTTTCTAAACGTTTAGAGATTTCTTTTCTTTTCACCCATTCTACTTTTTCAATTTGTTCTTCTTCTTGTGCTATAAGTGTAACACTGCTGGGGGCTTGCATCAGATACCAAGCTGTAAACTTCAAAATCATTTTAGCACCCATAGGGTAGAGATGCATACTGTTGGTGATTTTTTTAATGAGTTCTACTTGATCAATACCTGTTTCTTCTTTTACCTCACGTAGTGCGCAGCTTTCAAGGTTTTCGCCTTCGTCTTGTTTTCCTTTAGGTAAATCCCATTTTTTTCGACGATATATCATTAAGAGTTCTTGGCGTTCGTTGGTGATGACTCCTCCAGCAGAATGTAAGGCTTCAAAATTCCATAAAAGCTCTTTTTCTAAGTTTTCTTTCTTTTCATCAAATAGGGCAACAGCATTTATAGTATCCTCATCTAATAATTCTAAAGCAAGGTTAAAATGCTTGGCACAAGCACCTTCAAGAAGTTTAAAGTGTTTATGTTGGGAAGGAATAAGCGCTTTATTAGTAGTTAAATACAGCGGTTTATTTTTGTAATATATTTTTTGTAAAAATCCGTTCATCGCTTTTTTTGTAGTGTTATAGAATGGGTGTAGCTTTGACGCCTATGAGTATTCAAAAACATTTTGCTGAGAAGCTGTTGCAAATTAAAGCATTACAAATTAATTTACAAAAGCCTTTTAAATGGGCTTCTGGTTGGAATTCTCCTGTATATTGCGATAACCGTAAAGTACTGAGCTATCCTTTTACAAGAGATTTTGTAAAAAGTGAGTTGGCTAATATGATTTTAGAGCATTATCCTGATGCTGAGGCTATTGCTGGTGTGGCTACTGCTGGTATTGCTCATGGCGCTCTTGCTGCCGATTTGTTGAAGTTGCCATTTGTGTATGTTAGAAGCAAACCAAAAGAGCATGGTATGGGCAATCAGATAGAAGGCGAGTTAAAAGCAGGTGCAAAAGTGGTAGTGGTTGAAGACTTAATCTCAACTGGTAAAAGTAGTATTGAAGTAGCACAAGTACTAAGAGCTAATGGTGCTGAGATTCTTGGCATGTGTGGCTTATTTACCTATGGTTTCCCTGCGGCAAGCGCTGCATTTGAACAAGCCGGAATTCCACTACATACTATTAGTAATTATGAGGCACTCATAGAAGTAGCTCAAGATTTAAAATTGGTCAATGAAGACCAATTACAGCATTTGGCTCAATGGCGTTTAAGTCCTGATACCTGGTCATAAAATAGCGCTGCTAATCTTTTCCAATAATAAATTAAATATACAGCATGCGTTCTTGGTTACGATTAGTAAGGTGGAATAATTTATTTATTATCTTTTTAACCCAGTTTTTAATTTGGGTCTGCATATTGTTGCCATTACAGGCTCAGCGCAACGATTCTTTTTTATTAAATGGTGTTAATTTTAGTTTCATTTGCCTTTCTACAATATTAATTGCAGCATCGGGCTATGTGATCAATGATTATTTTGATATTAAAATTGATAGCATCAATAGACCCGAAAAAGTAATACTCGGAAAAACAATACATCGTAGAGCTGCACTATTGGTACATAATGCTTTAAATCTATTAGGCTTGCTTTTTGCTGCACTTGTAGCTTATCAAGCAGGTCATTGGTCATGGCTTTGGGTGCAGATATTGAGTTCAATATTGTTATTTTTTTATTCTTCACATTTAAAAAGACGTTTTTTTTGGGGCAATATCGTCATTGCATTATTAACGGCATTAAGCATAATTTGTCTTTATGTTTATGAGCCAGCATTAAGAGCATATTTGCAAGAAGGTCCTATGTTAATGGCGTTGAATCTACCTAATCCCTTATGGCTCTTGGCTATCTACACTTGTTTTGCTTTTGTATTGACATGGATGAGAGAAATTGTAAAAGATATGGAAGATCATATTGGCGATGCTGCCGAAGGCTGTGATACCTTACCAATACGTTGGGGCTTAAAAACAACTACTGTTTTTGTTTGTATAATATCCTTGTTGGCGTTAATCCCTTTAATTATTGCATTTTTAAAAATTGAGGGTGCTTTAGCTTATTATATATTAGTTGCTTTAGCATTACCTCTCTTATTGTGGGTTATTTATTTACCTCAAAAAGCTACGACATTACATTATCACAATATGAGTAATTATCTTAAAGGCATT
>JBDHYE010000291.1:0-2736 GCA_039811245.1 Chitinophagaceae bacterium
TTTCAATAAGTATTTATGTGAAACCCTTAGAGAATACTGCAACAGCGCAAGAACAACAAAATTTTGCATTGGGGAGAAGTATCTGGCAAAATAAAAATTGTCAATCCTGTCATCAGATCTATGGTTTAGGAGGCTATCTAGGCCCCGATTTAACAAATGAATACTCAAAGTTGAAAGGCAATGAAGCTGCATTGAAGCACTTCTTTAAGGGTGGTATCAAACAGATGCCACGTTTTGAACTAACTGCTCAAGAGGAAGCAGCGCTTATATATTTCCTAAAAGAAATTGATAAAAGTGGTAGTGCAGACCCAAGAACATTTATTAAACATAAAAACGGCATGATCACTCAACATGAACAATAATATTCAAAAACCATTTGGTACACCATTTTTTATTTTAGCCTTAAGCGCATTAGCATTGGGTTTGATTGGTGGGCTGTTAGCTGCAATCACCTATGTGGTACCCGATTTCTTAATCCAATATCAAGGCCTATCTCGCTTAAGACCTTTACATGTTTCTTTTGTAATGTTTTGGATTATTATAGGGGCACAAGCAGCTGTTTATTTTGGCATCACCTCTATTTCATCACGTAAGCCCATAAGCTGGCTTTACAAATGCCAATGGTGTTTATGGTTTATCGCATTATGTGGAGTAATGTACTCTTATTTGAATGGAAATTTTGGAGGTAGAGAGTATTGGGAGTTTCCTCCTGTTTGGGCATTACCCATAGCCTTGGCTTGTATGCTCTTTTTAATTCAGTTTTTTTATTTAGCTAAAGGTGTTCAAAAATGGCCGGTTTATGTTTGGATGTGGATGACGGGTATATGTTTTTTTCTATTTATATTTTTAGAAAATTATCTTTGGTTATTCCCTTTTTTTAGAGCGCATTTTATCACTGATATGACCCTACAGTGGAAGGTGAATGGCTCACTAGTAGGAGCTATTAACCAGATGCTGTATGGTGTTGCGTTTTTTTTAATGGATAAAATATCAGGTACTAATGAGCATAAGGTAGGGAGTAGTAAACTCGCATTTACGATGTATTTCTTAGGCCTTGCCAATTTAATGTTTAATTGGGGACATCATATTTATGCACTGCCTACTGCATCGTATATCAGAATAGTAGGTTATGCTGTGAGTATGACCGAATGGATATTTTTTGTAAAAATTATTTATAACTGGAGAAAAAGTATTCAAACAGCTAAGCTACATTACCCCTATTTCCCTTATCGTTTTATTATGGCTTCAGATTTTTGGGTATTTGTAAATATGACAGCTGCTTGTTTTATGTCTATACCTGTTTTCAATATTTACACTCATGGTACCCATGTTACTGTAGCACATGCTATGGGAACAACTATTGGCATCAACTCTATGATATTGCTAGCAGCAGTGTTTATGTTTTTGGAGTTAAAACTTGCACCCAATATTTTAAAAGTTAGTGTGTTTTTTAAAAGAAATTTTTGGTTGCTTCAAGCAGCTTTATTGTTACTCTTCTTAGCATTAAATATTAGTGGACTAATTAAAGGTTATTGGCTTAACAAAGCTGCCCACGCACCTTTTAGTGCTATGATGCTCAGCCTGAAACCTTATTTCATTTTGTTTTTGATTTCAGGAGTTGGACTATTTATTGCATTGTACAATTTTATTATTTACCTATTTAAGAATCTATTTAAAAAAATATAAAAACAATGGAACAGTTAAATTTCAACAATACTGAAATTGCTTTTCAGTATAAATCAAATAAAGCACTTAATAATACTTTTTTTGTGTTCCGTTTAATTCAAAATCCTTTATTGGTTAAGGTGCTTACGCAAATAACCTATGCTATTTTGAAGCTCCATTTACCTTTGAAATGGGTTCTAAAAAATACGGTTTATAAAGTGTTTTGTGCTGGAGCTAATAGAGCAGAAGCTGCTGCTACTATGCAGCACCTAGCAAAATATAAGGTACAAACGGTGATGGATTATGTAGCCGAAGGAGATAATGATCCTGCAAGTTTTGAAAAAAATTATCAAACAATATTAGCCAATATTCAATTTTTAGCACAACATGCTGATAAAGCTGTATTGGCTGTAAAGCTTTCTGGATTAGAAGATGTATCTTTTTTAAAAAAATTTAAAAAATTGAACGATGCTCAAACTTTAGAAGATCAAAATAGATTAAATGCATTGCTTGAAAAGATGGATTGTATCTCAAATCAAGTCAAGTCTAAGGGACTCATTGTATATTATGATGCTGAAGAATATAGTACTCAAAGCCTTTTTGATGACCTAGTTGAAAAAATGATGATGAAGCATAACCAAGATAGGGCAGTAGTTTATAATACTCTTCAAATGTATTTATGCGATAGAATTCCATTTCTTAAAAATTGTATTAGCCATGCAGAGCAACACCAATATGTTTTAGGGATTAAATTAGTACGTGGTGCTTATGTAGAAAAAGAACGTATTTATGCAGCCAACGAAGGGCGTACCAGTCCTGTTTTTTCAACTAAAGAAGCTACAGATGCTTCATTTGATGAAGCTGTTGCAATATGCCTTGACCATGCTGATAAGGTTCATACTTGCATTGCGACCCATAACCAAGAGAGCGTTCAAAAAGCTTGTTTAAAGTTGTATTCAATTAAAAATAAAAAACCAGTAGTGGCATTTTCTCAACTCTATGGCATGAGCGATCATTTAAGTTTTAACTTAGCCTATCATGGCTTTAAAGCTTCTAAATATGTACCTTATG
>JBDHYE010000292.1:0-2734 GCA_039811245.1 Chitinophagaceae bacterium
TATGTTTTATAGTGAGATTGCTTGACCTACGGTCGCAAGCGTTGCTTGTCTCGCAAAGACTGCGTGTTTTGAAAAGAGGCTGTGGGGTAAAAAGGTCTATTAAATTACTTCTCATGCACTTGTAATGCTTGTATTTAGAGCAATACACTAAATAGAATCATTGTTTTATTCGTAACGGTCATCAGTATATATTTTATCAAAACTTAGCAACATTACAAGCTTTACACTTTAGAACTCTATAAAATTTCCGCGTCATTGCGAGGAACGAAGCAATCTAATCCCAATTTTGTACAGTCACCCATAAATCCTCCCAATCAGGGTTCATTGCATTAATCAAGTCAATTTTTTGTTGGCGACTACCACTTTTAATTCTTTTTTCTTCTTTGATAGCCATTTCTATTCGTTCAAAGCTGCAATAATAAACTAATATCGTACAATTATACTTTGAGGTAAAGGCTGTGCTATAATGGTGATGTTTATGTTCGTAAATTCGTTTTCGTAAATCAGAACTTACTCCTGTGTATAAAACATTTCTGTTTTTATTGCATAAAATATAAACATAGCCTCCGTAGTGCATAGTAGTTGTATTGTTTCTTTGTTGAGAGAATTTAATAAGAGATTGCTTCGTCTTGTTTAATTAGAGATTGCTTGACCTACGGTTGAAAGCGATGCTTGTCTCGCAATGACGGCGTGAGAGTGTGTTGTTATGTTTTGTTAAAAGATTGCTGTGTTTTGTTTTATAGTGAGATTGCTTGACCTACGGTCGCAAGCGATGCTTGTCTCGCAATGACGGCGTGGAGAACAATGCTGTGTTATGGTTTTTAGATTAAAGACCGGCTACTAAGGTGTAATGTATGGTTACTTGGCATTGAAGCTCCTTAGTGGTGGTTTTGCGGGCATTGGCGCTCAGTTGTAAGCCAAAGGTATGAGCACTTAGAAAATAATCTTTTAAATCTAGTTGGCTCTCTACGGGTAGGTTAAGGCTTTGGCTTTCTACATCGGGGTTATCGTTAATACCGGCTATCTTGATATACGCTGTATTGACATTAGATTTTATTTCCATGCTACAAGATTGTAATGCAGAGAAATTATTTTCGGCATCGCCATTGCTGAGGTCCAGTTGGCATTTAGTGATTTTTACCTCTCTAATATTATTGGCGCCTACTTTGCTATTTTGTGCTTTAATCAGGCTGTCTAAATTGATATAGATCTCATCTACGCCTACATTTTGTTGGCCGGTATTGAGGATAATGGGTATGGTAAAATTACCGTCATTGTTGCTCAGGTTGAGGTTTACTTTGGCGGCTTCTTTAAGTTTGTCGCAAGCACTGAGGTTCAAAAGTGCGCTTATGCATAGAGCCCATAGCCCTAAGTGAATTATTTTTTTCATAATTGTTTTGTTTTAGTTGCTACAAAAATATTCTATATATTGATTTGTTTATATAAAAGACACGATTTTTTTTATTTCTACGTTTAAAGTTTCGTGTAATTTTACTTTTTTAAAAAAAACGGTTTATACGATAGATGTTGCTCCATAAAAAACTCATAAAATGCGTCGGCAGGCTCATAGGGATCATAATTGTGTTCCAATTCTTAGTACCGATGAGTGCTTGTAAAAAAAATGTTCAAATGCAGGGGGGGCAAGAGCTTCGTTTTTCTGCCGATACGCTATTGTTTGACACGGTATTTGTGGCCTTAGGGAGTGCAACTTATAAAATCAAAATTTACAATGAGCAGTCGCATGCGGTGCAGATTAATAGTATCCGCCTCGAAAAGGGCAATAACTCTTCCTTTAAACTGAATGTAAATGGTTTTTCGGGCAATGAGGTTAAAGAGCAAACACTTGCTGCAGGCGATAGTCTTTATGTGTTTAGCACGGTAACGATTGACCCTAATGCATCATTAGCGCCATTTGTAGTAGAAGACCGTCTCATAGCCACATTGGGCGACAAAGAGTACAGTGTGCCGGTGGTAGCTTATGGTCAAAATGCCCGTTATATTTATGATAGTGTATTGACTACCCAAACTTGGGATAATGTATTGCCTTATGTGATTATCAATAATGCGCTGGTAGATAAGGGGCAAACACTAACCCTAGAAGCGGGCTGTAGAGTTTATGTACACCCTAACTCTCGTTTATTTGTTGATGGTACGCTCAAAGTAAATGGCACGCAAAAAGATTCTGTAGTGTTTCAGAGCGACCGTATTGATAGGAGTTATTTCTCTTATTTAGACCTTGCAGGAGAGTGGGGAGGCTTATATTTTACCGAAAACAGCAGTGGGAATGATTTAAACTGGATGATTATAAAAAATGCTGGAGCCAGCACAGTGATTGGCAATAGCTTGGTACAGGCAGCGGCGCTACAAGTGGATCGCAATTCCTCTGTATTGAACCCTGAAGATGGTCTAAAAATAAATCATTGTATCATTCAAAATTCTATCGGTTATGGCTTGTTTATTTATGGTGGGAAACTGCAAATGCGCAATTCATTAATCCAAACTTGTGGAGCACAAAATGTAGGGGTTTTTGTAGGGGGCGATTTAGATTTTGCACAATGTACTTTTGCTACTTATGGTACAAAATGGGTGAACCATAGTGAAGCCCCTGTGATGACTTTATTAAACTATTTAGACACCAGTCAGACGGCTTATATCTCTGGCGATCTAAAAGCGAGAATCCATAACTGTATTATTTATGGTAGTTTAGAAAATGAGCTTTTTTGCAATAGTAAAG
>JBDHYE010000293.1:0-2725 GCA_039811245.1 Chitinophagaceae bacterium
TACATACGTAGAGGTCTGATAAATGGGGGTCATTATAGCGCCCGTACTAGGGTCGGCAGAGACACCTGCATGGATAAGCCTTGTGGCGAGTTTTCTTTCTTTTGAAGACATTATTTGAGATTGTTTTATTAATGTAATACTGCAAAGATATTGTGCTTAACGCGCAATAAAAAAATTGAAACCTTTAACATAAGGATACTTAAGTAGCCTTTACTATATTTGCAAGGTAGCTTTTTAATATAAAGCGTATATAATTATTAAATCTGTATTCTTTAAAGAATGAAATACCGTAGTGCCCTACTCATTATTCTGCTTGTACTCATAGCCGATCAATGGTCTAAAATATACGTCAAAACGCATTTTTATTACGGTGAAGAAATTAAGGTCTTAGGCTCTTGGTTTAGATTGCATTTTATCGAAAATAATGGCATGGCTTTTGGTATGAAGTTTAGCCAGGGAGATTTGGGCAAGTTTATATTAAGCACTTTTAGGCTAGTGGCTGTGGGTTTTGGATTTTATGTGCTTAAAAAAATGGTCATAAAACAATATACCAAAGGAGCTATTATTTGTGGCGCCTTAATACTTGCTGGTGCTTTGGGTAATTTGATAGACAGTATGTTTTACGGTCTGATTTTTTCAGAGAGCAGTTTCCATATTGCTAAGATGGTACCTTGGGGGCAGGGTTATGCTAAATTTTTACACGGCCAAGTGGTAGATATGCTTTATTTCCCCATGGTAGATTTTGTGTTCCCTCAGAGCTTTCCTATTATTGGTGGTAAGCAATTTAGTTTTTTTGATCCGGTATTTAATATCGCCGATATGGCTATCAGTACTGGTGTTATCACACTTTTGGTATTTCAAAAGAGATTATTAGAAAAACCAAAATCAACACAAACAGCAGCCCTCTCAACAGACCAAGATTGATACAATGATTTATCTCAATTAAAACAATGCCAATTATGAATGATGCTTCGTTAAAACCTTTGAATCTTTGGCTGGCTGGGCGCAGCTACCGAATCTTAGTAAAAGAAGAAGAGGTAGAGTATATGCAGAAATCGGTTAAATTGGTGGACCAAAAAATAGCAGAGCTCAAATTGCAATATGCTGGTAAAGACGATCAAGATTTTTTAGCCATGTGCCTTTTAATGTATGCAGCAGAGTCTAAAGGGCAAGACAGTTTTCATATCAATGATATTATCAAAAAGCTACATCAAGCATTAGATAGCGCACTAGAGTCGTCTTCATAAGCACCTATTGTCAACAGTATCATTACACTTGTGTATGGATTTTTTCATGGCCTCATACACAGATAATTTTGTACATTTACCCTTATTTTAAATTTAAAATTTGTTGTGAAAATAAAATCATTTTTGGCAAAACCTTATGCTGCTGTAATCCAAAAAAAGATTCGCAAGAATATGGTCAATGCATTGGCCGATCAACAAATTATTTTAATGCAGCAATTAAAAGAGGGGCGAAATACCCTCTTTGGCACAGAGCATCATTTAAAAGAGGTAAACCATTACAATGAGTACCGCCAAGCAGTACCCATAAGAGATTATGAAGGCTTTAAACCTTATATCGAACAGATTAAAGAGGGAGCAGAACATGTGTTATGGAGGGGTAAACCTATTTACTTTGCTAAAACTTCGGGTACTACATCGGGAGTTAAATACATACCCATCACAAAACAATCTATTGATAACCATATAGACAGTGCTAAGTATGCCTTGCTTAATTATATGGCAGAAACCGGTAAAGCACAGTTTGCCGATGGGAAAATGATTTTTCTATCCGGCTCTCCTGTGTTGGAGCGCATAGCCGGTATCCCTACGGGTAGGCTTTCGGGCATTGTCAATCATTTTATACCCAGTTATCTTAAAGGCAACCAATTGCCTAGTTATACTACAAATTGTATTGAAGATTGGGAGGCAAAGCTTTCAAAAATTGTAGAAGAAACAATGGGTCAAGATATGCGCCTGATAAGCGGCATCCCCCCTTGGATGCAAATGTATTTTGATTGGTTGCTCGAAAAAACACAAGCTAAAGACATTAAAAGCCTGTTCCCCAACTTGCAAGTGCTAGTACACGGAGGAGTAAATTTTGAACCCTACCGAAAAAAATTATTAGACAGTATTGGGTCAGCAATTGATACCATAGAAACTTTTCCTGCTTCTGAAGGTTTTTTTGCTTATCAAGATAGTCAAAACGAAGAAGGACTACTGCTTAATACCAACTCGGGAATATTTTTTGAGTTTATCCCTATCGAGCATGTCTTTGACGAAAACCCAATACGCTTAAGCCTTTCAGATGTTGAAATCGGGAAACAATATGCGTTAATCATCAGCAGCAATGCTGGATTATGGGCTTATAACATTGGCGATACGGTTCGTTTTGTCAACTTAGACCCTTATAGAATTGTAGTTAGCGGCAGAATCAAGCATTATATCTCTGCATTTGGAGAACACGTGATTGTAGAAGAGGTAGATGCTGCTATTCAGGCTGCTGCCCAAAACCAACAAACGGCTATCGTAGAATATACCGTTGCTCCTCAAGTCAATGCTCCCGAAGGGCAACTGCCCTACCACGAATGGTATATCGCTTTTGAAAAACAACCCGATAACCTAGAGCGTTTTGCTCAGGATATTGACACGGCGTTAAGAGCAAAGAATGTGTATTATGATGATTTAAGAAAGGGGAATATCTTACAAAACTTAAAAATAAA
>JBDHYE010000294.1:0-2720 GCA_039811245.1 Chitinophagaceae bacterium
AGCTAATATTTGCTGACCTTCTTTTTGAATATTATTAAGATTAAGGTGGGTGCTCCCCTGAAGACTGTATAGGGTCTGCATAACCTTAACTCTAATATTTCTGCGGCTAATCATGGATAACTATATTTTTATAAAACGATTATTCATAAACCTTTTCTCAGGTTTATTTAAAAAGAGTGCAAAGTTAGTGCAAAATAGCTTAAAGTACTTATTTCTTATGAATATAAATCCAAATGGAAACATCTCTATTATAACAAGCGTTCCAGCTTGTTTTGGGGATTTTGTTTTTTAAAAAGCAATATGTTTAATGTATGATTTGAATTACCTTTGCAACTTTAAAAAAATAAAAATAGATTTTTATAAGATATGGAAAATACTAAAAAGAAATTGATTACACTCGATGAGTTTACCATTCAAGAAACAAGAAAATTTCCTCAGGCTACTGGAGAGCTATCGGCATTGTTAAGAGATATCGCCTTAGCCTGTAAGATGATTAACAAGCAAGTAAATAAAGCTGGCTTGGTTGATATTTTAGGTAAACATGGAGCTACCAATGTACAAGGTGAAGAGCAAATGAAATTAGACGTATATGCTGATGAAACGCTAATTAATGTATTAAGAAATAGTGCTGATTGTGCGGGTATCGCCTCAGAAGAGAATGATGATCCACTTTGTTTTGATGATGAATATTCTGTAAATTCAAAATATGTAGTGCTTTTTGACCCTTTAGATGGCTCTAGCAATATTGATGTGAATGCTTCTATAGGTACTATCTTTTCGATTTATAGAAGGGTAAGTCCTTTAGGCCGCCCTTGTACCGAAGAAGATTTTTTACAAGCCGGTAATAAATTAATGGCAGCAGGTTATGTAATCTATGGTTCTAGTACAATGTTAGTATATGCCACTAAAACAGGTGTTAATGGTTTTACTCTTGAAGGTTCAATAGGAGAGTTTTGTTTATCACATCCAGATATGAAGTGCCCTGAAAACGGTAAAATATATTCTCTAAACCAAGGCAATACAAGTAAATATAATGAGGCCTTATGTCAATATTTAGATTATTGTATGGAGGAGAATAAAGCCGAAAGTCGTCCTTATTCACTGCGCTATATTGGTTCAATGGTAGCCGATTTACATAGAACATTGATTAAAGGCGGTATCTTCTTATATCCAGCAGATAAAAAGAACGAACATGGTAAACTACGCTTGCAGTATGAATGTAACCCTATGAGTTTTATTATGAAACATGCTGGAGGTTTGGGTTCTAATGGACAGATTCCAATATTAGACATTGAACCCACAACATTGCACCAAAGAACACCCATTTATATCGGTTCTAAAAACATGGTCGAAAAAGCAATTTCATTTTAAGCAGATAAGCTGCATTGCTTCAAAAGCACAAAGCTAAATTCTTAGTAGCTTTGTGCTTTATTTTTTTATAAAAAGAAATACTATGGAGCATCAACACAAAGTACATATTTTAGCTATTGCTGCACACCCTGATGATGTAGAATTAGGCTGTGCCGGCACCTTAATTAAACATGCACAAAAAGGTCAAAAAGTAGCAGTACTCGATATGACCGAAGGCGAATTAGGTTCCAGAGGTACTGTGGCTTTGCGTTATGAAGAGGCGGCTAAAGCAGCTCAAATAATGGCTTTGAGCGCTAGAGAAAATGCAAAATTTAGAGATGGTTTTTTTGTAAATGATGAGAACCACCAAAAACAGTTGATTTATTATATCCGTAAATATCAACCTGATATCGTAATTACCAATGCACCCCAAGATAGACACCCTGACCACGGGAGGGCCTGTAAGCTGGTACACGATGCTTGTTTTTTAGCAGGTTTAAGGCATATTGTAAGCCTTGAAGAAAATGCTATCCCTCAAAATGCTTGGCGCCCTAAAAGAGTTTTTTCGATGATACAAGATATGGCTTTAGAGCCCGATTTCTATGTAGATATTAGTGACCAAATGGAACTTAAACTAGAGGCTATAAAAGCTTATGGCAGCCAATTTTATAATCCTCAATCTAATGAACCCCTCACCTACATTTCTACTCAAAATTTTACCGAAGAAATAAAGTATCGTGATGCGCTTAATGGGAAAAAAATAGGCCGTAAATATGCAGAAGGCTTTATCAGTGTTCATAAAATAGGGATTGACAGCTTAGATAGCCTAGTTTATCCATCACTTTCTTAATTTTTTTAATTAGGACAACATAAAAAAACGGACATTCTAAATATTTTGTTGCAATTTTGCACCTTGATATGAATCAATCAAATACTACATCTGCCATACCGGCTTATTTATATCTTGAAGACGGTACTTTATTAAGCGGTAAATCATTTGGAGCACAAGGCACCTGCGGGGGCGAAATCTGTTTTAATACCGGTATGACCGGTTATCAAGAAGTGTTTACAGACCCTTCTTATAAAGGTCAAATCATTATTATGAATAGTGATTATGTGGGCAATTATGGTACTTGCGCTACAGATATTGAAAGTAATTCCATTAAAATTAATGGCTTAATTTGTAAAAATGTATCAGTGGCTAACCGTTATTCTAGAATGTTAGCCGAAGATTCTTTAGAAAATTATCTTGTAAAAAATAATTTAATTGCCATTTACGATGTAGATACCAGAGCATTGGTTCAACATATCCGTAATAAAGGCGCGATGAACTGTGTTATCTCTACAGAATATGCTCAAGTAGAGGACTT
>JBDHYE010000295.1:0-2714 GCA_039811245.1 Chitinophagaceae bacterium
TAAGTATCTTAGCTACAGCTTTGGTTATCTTTTGAGCTTTTTCATCAAAGCTTCCGGCACAACCTACCCAAAATAATACATCAGGCTCTACGCCTTCTGCCATAAACTGTGCCATTGTTTTAACTTCCATAATACTATAATTTCAATGTTGTTCTTATTTCAAAAAAAATTAGTTAAATCAGTTTTTTCATTTGCGATAGCTGCCCATAATGCAATGCCTCATGCATATTGATACAATCGAAATAGTCTTCAATACACTGCATGGGCACTCCAAAAGTATGCGTAGTAGCAGCAGCTACTTGATGGAAAAGCCCCTGCTTATAATCTTGCTCAATAACTTCCAAACTAGGTACCAGTTGCTCTAAAAAATATTGAATGGTAGCTTGATCAATAAACGCCTCAGGTTTTGAACCATTTTTATAAGCATCTAAAAAAGGGATTTCTATTTGTGGAGCAACAGCAGTTCTGTGATAACAAAGAATCAAAGGAGTATTGACGATATGCCCCAACTGCCATGCTAGATTGTTCTTAAATCCACTAGGTATGCTATTGAGCTGCTCTATACTAAAGGATTGGTATAATGAGGGTAGTTTTTCCCGAAGACTTTTAATATATAAAAACGGACTAGACATGCTTTGATATTCTTTTTATGCATTTAATTCAGCCACCCAAAGGTCTCTTTCATCAGGACTCATTTTCCAAGGAGCCATATTGTTTTCAATATTGCTAAACATCATATTCCACTCTTGCGGACTATTACTTTCTTCCATAACAAGATAACGGCGTAACTCTAAGATGATATCTAGCGGACTAATACTTACCGGACAAGCCTCTACGCAAGCATTACAAGTGGTACAAGCTCTTAACTCTTCGGTACTGATATAATCATGTATTAAGGTTTTTGAATCCTCTTGGAAAACGCCCCCATTTGCATCACAATTCTTACCTACTTCTTCTAATCGGTCTCTGGTGTCCATCATTATTTTACGTGGAGAGAGTAATTTACCAGTTTGGTTAGCCGGACATACAGAAGTACAACGTCCACATTCGGTACAAGCATAAGCGTCCATTAAGTTTTTCCAACTTAAGTCCATAACATCTTTAGCACCAAAGCGTGGAGGAGCAGCATTGGGGTCAATATCTGTTGGGGCTTTATCAGGCTCCATCATATAGAGTACTTCTTTTTGTATTTGAGGCATATTCTGCATGCTTCCTACAGGCGTTAAAGGTGCATAATAAGCATTAGGAAAAGCCAATACAATATGAAGATGTTTAGAATAAGGTAAATAATTTAAAAATGCTAATACCCCTATAATATGCAGCCACCAAGCGGTTCGCTCTATAGCAATAAGGCTATTAGTACTTAATGAAGAGAACATAGGTTCTAAAGTACCTGAAACCCAAAATGAGCCCGTAGCCGTATAATGAGCAGCCCCCTGTGCTTGCAATGCAGTGTCGCTGGCATTGAGTATTAAGAGTAAACTCATCAATACCACTTCTGTAATCAATATCAAGTTTGCATCTGTTTTAGGAAAACCATTGAGTTCAGCCATAGTTAATCGTTTCACCTTTAGAAGGTTTCTACGGATTAAAAAAATCACACATGATACAAGTACTAATACTGCCAACACTTCAAACATGCCTATCAATACCGGATACAAAGCCCCTAATGCGGGAGCAAACAAACGGTGCGTACCTAAGATACCATCTAAAATGATTTCGAGCATCTCAATATTGATGATGATAAAACCAGCATAAACTAAAAAATGGAGCACAGCAGGCACCCAACGCTTAAACATTTTCTTTTGCCCTAAAGCCAATAACAACACATTGCTCCAACGTTGAGACACACTCCCCTCAAAGCTTTTTTCTTTCCCTAAAAAGATATTGCGCTTTATAAACTTTACTTTTTTTACAAAAAGATAAATAGCGGCACCTAAAACGATTAAAAAAAATAATTGCTGTACAATCTGCATATAGGAAATATTATACATTAATAAGTATTAATGTGCACAAAAGTAAAGCTTCAAGACTTACTCTCATAACACTTGGCGACGAAATTAATTTCTTTTTAGCGCAAAAAGAAATCATTCCTTATAATAAGCCAATTCTTAATTTCAATGTTTTTTGTTCAGAAAGCATTTTTGCAATCTATAATACACAAAATTTAATTCGTCTAAAATACTTTATTCGTACGAATCTCAACTTGCCCTATTCAATATTAACATTAATTAACTATATTTGAGGGTTCGAACAAAACACATTATGTACCTGATCAAAAAAATTAAAATCTTCTTTTTTATAATAGGCATCTTGGGCTTAATTATAAATCCTAAGTATAGCCATGCAGATAATTTAAGCCAAGAACAAAAAAAATTCTTTAAAACTATGGAAGACTCTTTAATCCATAGTGCCGATTCGATGTTTTATACCCTAATCCCCGATTTTAGAAAAGAGTTTTGTGAACAATTTGTACGCCAATTAGTACGTACTTTAAAAATGCCCAACTCCTACGAGTACCCTTTTGACAGTCTAAGAAAAAAAATAAACATAATAAGTCCCGAAGACCAGAGCTTTAGAATTTTTAATTGGCCACTAGCTTATACTGATGTGCGTTTAAAATACTATGCCGCCATTCAGATGCGTAGTGAGCAGTTAAAATTATACCCATTATTTGACCATTCTGATGTACTTAGCAGTATAGACCAAGACAG
>JBDHYE010000296.1:0-2707 GCA_039811245.1 Chitinophagaceae bacterium
ATAGCGCTCAATAGCATATTCAGCTAAATAAATAACAGGAGTGAGCACAAAAGCCATGCCCGCCTTATAACTATAGTTTACTAAAGCAATAGCTAAGATACGCTGCAAGCTCCAGTCGCTACCTAAATGGAAGGCGATAAACAATACAATAAAACTATCTATCAGTTGTGAGATTAATGTAGAACCCGTAGCTCTCAACCACACTTTTTTCTCACCAGTTTTCTTTTTAATTTTTTGAAATACCCAAACATCTACCATTTGGCTAAAGAGGAAAGCACAGATACTGCCTACAATAATCCACATACCTTGACCCAATACCGCATCAAAGGCATTTTGCATATTTACAATCCCATGTACCTGCATACTGTTTACCCAAAAACTTTGGTCGGCGGGAGTATGAATCGCTAGATAAAACATTAAAAAAGCATAACTAATCAATGCTACAGCTATCCAACTGATTCTCTTAACGGCTTTAGCTCCAAAATATTCGTTGACTATATCGGTCATGATAAACTCTAAGGGCCATAATAAAACACCACAGGTTAAGGTATAAGTTAAACCTTGCTCTCCTAATAAACTAAAGGGCTGTACTTCAAAACCCAGTAAGCGTTCTAACGAAAAAAGTTTACCCCCAATACACTCTGCTATGAGCGCATTGGCTACAAAAAATGCAGTAAAAAAAACAAACAATTTACTAGGCTTATCTTTGAGGATTTGTGCGATCAATTTTACGTTATTTTTAGAATGAGGTACAAATGTAACTATAACAACTTGAAACCGTATCGCTAGCACGCAGCGATAGTAATTGTTTTTAATCCTTGCTCTTTGATGATTTTCTATATATAATATTTCAATAGAACTTAGGAAGGTAGATTACTAATTTTGTTTTGTGAATTACTTAGAAAAACTTCTATTTTTAAGTTTTTCAAAAATCATAAAAATCTCCAACCCATATAAAGCTATTTGCAGCTCAAAAAGCGCTTAACCTTTAAAGTTATTGTAAAAAGTAGAATTAGAGTTTTGATTGGAAAAAATTGTTACCTTTGGGTTTGGTAATTCTATGGATTTGATTGATAAAAATATGGTCAATTTGTAGTGTGCCTTTATGTTTACACAAAGCGTAAAATGAAAAAGATAATTCAAGTCCTTAATAAAAAAGAAATCTTGCGCATGCTCGTAATGGCGCAATGGAGCGCATAAGAGCCCCACTTATCACTTTTTTATAGCAATCATTTTATCTAAATTTTTTTAAAACAAATAATTATGTCAGAAACATTAACCTTTGCTCAAAAGATAGCAAAAGCAGCCGATTTTTTACCCATTAACGGCACCGATTATATTGAGTTTTATTGTGGTAATGCTAAACAAGCTGCCCATTATTACAAAACCGCTTTTGGTTTTCAGGGAGTAGCCTATGCAGGTCCCGAAACAGGGGTACGCGATAGAGCCTCTTATGTATTGCAACAAGGCAAAATACGTTTGGTACTCACTACTGCACTTAATTCTGGTCATGAAATATCAGAGCATGTTAAAAAGCATGGTGATGGCGTTAAGATTCTTGCCCTATGGGTAAATGATGCCTATGATGCTTACGAGCAAACTATGAAAAGAGGTGCAAAATCTTATATGGAACCCAAAACATTGACCGATGAACATGGTGAAGTTAAAATGAGTGGTATCTACACTTATGGTGAAACCGTACACATGTTTGTTGAGAGAACTAATTATAAAGGTTTATTCATGCCCGGATACGAAAAATGGGAATCTGATTATAACCCTTCAGACTGTGGTTTATTATATGTGGACCATTGCGTGGGCAATGTAGGTTGGAATAGAATGTTGCCTACCGTAAAATGGTATGAAGAGGTAATGGGCTTTGTAAATATCCTTTCTTTTGACGATAAACAAATTAATACTGAATACTCTGCTTTAATGAGTAAAGTGATGAGCAATGGTAATGGCTATTCTAAATTCCCTATTAATGAACCCGCCGAAGGCAAGAAAAAATCACAAATTGAAGAATATCTTGATTTTTATGAGGGAGAGGGTGTTCAACATATTGCCGTAGCTACTAAGGATATTGTAAAAACAGTTACAGAACTTAAAAGTAGAGGGGTTGAGTTTTTAAGTGCACCGCCCGATGCTTATTATGAAATGCTCCCAGAGCGTGTAGGGCAGATAGATGAAGAAATAGCTAAACTTCAAAAGCTAGGCATTTTGGTAGATAGAGACGAAGAAGGCTACTTATTACAAATCTTTACCAAACCCGTTGAAGATAGACCTACATTATTTTTTGAAATAATTGAACGTCATGGAGCTCAAAGTTTTGGTGCGGGTAATTTTAAAGCCCTTTTTGAAAGTATCGAAAGAGAACAAGCCAAAAGAGGTAATCTATAAGCTTTGAAAGTTTAATATATACACCAACAATCTTACATCTAAAGTGTTTCAGATTGTTGGTGTTTTTTTATGGCATTAAATGTAGTGCTTTATGCTTGATGATATCATAAAAAGAAATAGCTATACTTTCTCAAAAACAGCAATCGTTTTTATATTTTAATCTATTAATTTTGGTATAGGATTCGTACAAAATACATTTAATAAAGCTCACATTTTATAATGAAATTACAACTTAAAAGACCTATTGTTTTTTTTGATTTAGAAACTACAGGTGTAGATACTGCCAAAGACCGTATTGTAGAAATGGCAT
>JBDHYE010000297.1:0-2706 GCA_039811245.1 Chitinophagaceae bacterium
CCCAAATTAGACCTTAGTTTTATATACATTTCAGCACTGACAGCTCCGTAAAAATTACCTACACGCCACAAAATATTTTCAAAACATAGTTGTATCAAAAGTGCTGATAAATATGAATTTGGCTTTGACAAACATATAAAAAGCAATGGAGTGGCAGGCATAGGCAATAGGAATACAGCTGAGTTTTGGGAGTAAGTAGCAATTCGGCATTTTATATCTTTGTTTCTCATTTATTCAAATCAACATTTTATCTTTTTTAGGGTATTTGCTTAAAAGATAAGAATATCCATAAGCGCTTGGGCCAACGATAGTAACGGATACCCCGCAGCGGAGTGTAACGGAGCGAGGAGTAGTAGTGGATAGCGTGGTGCGCAGCAGGCCCTATAAAAAATACCAAAAAAAATACTTACTCAATGCATAAGAATGAGTTGTACTAATGAAATTGCTATACGCATAGTCTGATAAAACGGAAAAACGCCTGTACCTTTGTGTACGAAATGAATCCGAAACAACTCTTTAAACAGTATTTAGCTCAAACTTCTGAACAACCTATTGCGCTTGAAATAAGTGCGGCTAAAGGCAATTATCTGTATGACCCAAATGGGAAAGCTTATTTAGATTTAATAGGGGGTATCAGTGTGTGTAATGTAGGGCATAGCAATCCTGCTGTAGTAGCAGCTATTAAGGCTCAAGCCGATAAATACCTCCATGTAATGGTATATGGAGAGTTAGTACAAAGTCCGCAGACGGCCTATGCACAAAGTATAGTAGAACGATTACCGGAAACATTAAACAGTGTATATTTTACCAACTCGGGTACTGAAGCTACAGAGGCTGCTATAAAATTAAGTAGAAGATACACTCAAAAAATAAACTTTGTAGCGGCAGAAAACAGTTATCATGGGCATAGCACAGGTGCCTTAAGCTTGATGGGGAGTGAATATTGGAAAGCAGCTTTTAGACCCTTAATGCCTGGAGTAAAACACATAGCCTACAATAGTGAAGCTTTTATCAATGCAATAGATGCTACAACAGCTGCGGTATTTATAGAACCAGTACAGAGTGAGGCAGGAGTAATAGTACCTCATAAAACTTGGCTAAAAGATTTAAAAAAGCAATGTGAAATCCATAATTGTTTGTTAGTAGTTGATGAGATACAAACAGGTTTTGGACGTACAGGTACTTTGTGGGCTTTTGAGCAGTTGGGTATCGTGCCCGATATGCTGCTACTAGGCAAAGCATTAGGGGGCGGCTTACCTATGGGAGCGCTGGTAGCATCAAAAAAAATAATGGATAGCTTTAGTAGCCAACCCGTACTAGGGCATATGACCACATTTGGAGGGCACCCATTATGTTGTGCTGCTGGTTTAGCGGCATTAAACTATTTAGAGCAAGAGCAACTCTACCAACAGGTAAAAGCTAAAGAAGCCCTTTTTAAATCTTTATTACAACACCCTGAAATAAAGGCGCTGCGCAGCTTTGGCTTAATCATAGCGGTAGAACTGCAAGATGAAACAAAAGTATTACAGTGTTTAGAGCGATGTTTAGAGGCAGGGCTTTTTTCTGATTGGTTTCTATTTGCACCTAACTGTATAAGAATAGCTCCACCATTAACCATTACAGAAGAGGAAATAGAAAAAGCATGTCAAATTTTACTCAGTAGCTTGTAAGCTTTTATATTTTATTTCAAAGTACATTAGCATAAAATAAAAAAAATTGATTTAGTGAGAATTGATATCATATCTGTAGTACCTGAATTGTTAGAAAGTCCATTGCAGCACTCTATAATGAAAAGAGCTCAAACCAAAGGACTTTTGGAGGTACATATTCATAATCTGAGAGACTATACCCCCTATAAACATGGACAGGTGGACGATTATCAGTTTGGAGGTGGAGCAGGATTAGTACTTATGCCTGAACCATTGGCAATAGCTATTGAAAGCTTACAAAAAGAACGACACTATGATGCGGTAATCTATATGAGTCCTGATGGGGCTACTTGGAATCAAAAAGCTGCCAACAGTTTATCCTTAAAAGAAAATTTAATGATTATTTGTGGGCATTATAAAGGTATAGACCAAAGAATAAGAGATCATTATATAAATTTAGAAATCTCTATTGGCGATTATGTATTAAGTGGAGGAGAGCTGGCGGCAGCTGTAGTGGTAGATTCTATTGGGCGTTTAATACCAGGAGTGCTTAATGATGAAACCTCTGCACTGACCGATTCATTTCAAGATGGGCTACTCTCCCACCCTATCTATACGCGTCCGGCAAATTTTAGGGGTTGGGAGGTTCCAGCGGTATTACAAAGTGGCAATCATGCTAAAATAGAGCTTTGGCGTCAAGAGCAGGCCTTAAAACATACCCAAGAGAGACGTTCAGACCTATTGAAAAACAATAACTTAGAAGAATAGTTAAAAAAATACTTAAAATTTAAGATGAATTTTAAAATATTTTTGGCTATAAGAATAAAAAAAAATACCTTTGCAGTCCAAAAAATTCACAACAATGGACGCTATCGTATTCATACACCAGCAGTTAAACACAAATGCTAACAAAAGTTTTCCGAAATTTAAAGCCGGAGACAATATTACTGTAAATTATAAAATTATTGAAGGCGCTAAAGAGCGTATTCAATCTTTCAAAGGCGATGTAATTAAAAGACAAGGTACAGGCGCTACTCAAACCTTTACTGTTCGTAAA
>JBDHYE010000298.1:0-2696 GCA_039811245.1 Chitinophagaceae bacterium
GTTAAATACAGAGTCGAAGATTAAAGCTTGTAGCGGTGCTGCTACATCGCCTACAGGTGCCGGTATTCTTTCAATAATAGCACTTAAAATTTCTTCAATCCCTATACCACTCTTACCCGATGCTAAAATAATATCTTCTGCTTTGCAGCCTATTAAATCTACTATTTGATCGGTTACTTCGGGTATCATAGCCCCATCCATATCAATTTTGTTGATTACGGGAATGATTTCTAAATCGTTATCTAAAGCTAGATACAAGTTTGAAATGGTTTGTGCTTGGATACCTTGTGTAGCATCTACTAATAAGAGTGCACCTTCACAAGCAGCTAATGCTCTTGATACTTCATAAGAAAAATCTACGTGACCGGGAGTATCAATTAAGTTTAACACATAATCAGTGCCCTTATAATGATAATTGATTTGTATAGCATGGCTTTTGATGGTAATTCCTTTTTCACGCTCTAGGTCCATATCGTCTAATACCTGTGCCTGCATATCACGCTCAGATATGGTTTTAGTAAATTCTAATAAGCGGTCGGCCAAAGTACTCTTACCGTGGTCAATATGGGCTATAATACAAAAGTTACGAATGTTTTTCATTCTATTTATTTCAAACCGCGAAAGTACATACAATAGAGCATTTTTTACCTAAGAATTTATACTAATAGCGATTATTTTGAACTGTTTTCATCGTTAATATTGAAAGCATATAACTAATATTAGAATAATCAACAAGTGAATCGCCTTATTTACAATGCTTTTAGGTTGTTATGACGCTTAAAAAATGAAAATCCTTAACTTTGCACTCCTTTTTTTAAAATAAGTGTAACCGTATGTGGCATAGATTGGCAGCCTTTATTATTAATTACCGTATTAGTTTGTTGGCAATATTATTAAGTATTACTGTTTTTATGGGTATCAAAGCTACGCATATACAGTTAAGCTATGATGCTACCGGAGCTATCCCTACCAATAACCCAAAATATGAAGCCTATCAGAAGTTTAAATCTATTTTTGGACAAGATGGCAATATGATGGTAGTAGGTTTGGAGAAAAAAGATTTTTTTGAACCTCATTTTTTTAAAGACTATACCCAACTGGTTTTACAGCTTCAAAAAAGTTATGGTATTGACAATGTACTCAGTATCCCTACGGCGATACATCTTGTAAAAGATACTTTAGAAAATAAACTCAAAGCGGCTAATTTACTGAACACTATAAAACCTAATGGGGCTACAGATAGTTTGGCGCAAACCTTTTTGAATTTACCTTTTTATAAAGGCTTACTTTATAATGCTCCCAACAATGTCTATATGATGGCCTTGTATATTAATAAAGATGTTTTTGCATCTAAAGGGAGAAAGAAAGCAGTAGCCGATGTGCTCAACCTATGTGAGGCTTTTGGAGAAAAATATAAACTTGAAATGCATTATTCAGGATTGCCTTATATCCGCACTGCTGTGGGCAATAAGATTGAAGCCGAAATGAAGTTTTTCTTGTGGATGTCTTTAGGGCTTACTGCTGTTATCTTGCTTTTGTTTTTCCGTTCTTTTAGTGCTGTAATCTCATCTTTAGTGGTCGTATTGGTAGGTGTGGTATGGTCTATGGGTACTATGGTTTTGCTGGATTACAAAATCTCTTTACTTACTGCATTAATCCCTCCATTGATTGTTGTTATTGGTATCCCCAATTGTGTGTATTTTCTTAATAAATATCATAGCGAATATCATAAGCATGGCAATAAGATAAAATCACTACTACTTATGGTTGACCGTATGGGCATTGTTACCCTATTCACCAATCTTACGGCAGCAATTGGTTTTGGGGTTTTCTTTTTTACCAATAGTAAAGTGCTTAAAGAGTTTGGTTTAGTAGCAGGATTAAATATTCTAGGTCTGTTTGTGATTTCTTTGGTTTTCTTACCAGCGCTCTTTAGTTTTTTACCAGCTCCAAAAACAAAACATACCAACTATTTAGAAAAAGGCTGGCTTCAAAAACTTTTACAAACCATCATTCATTGGGTATTTCAAAAAAGAGTTTGGATCTATAGCCTTTCTATAGTGCTGACCCTTATATCTATAGCCGGTGTAGCAAGATTAAATACAGAGAGTTTTGTAGTAGATGACCTCCCTAAGCAGGATAAGATTTATAAAGATTTGAAATTTTTTGAAGAGCATTTTAAAGGGGTAATGCCTTTAGAAATAGTAGTAGATACGAAACGTAAAAATGGAGCCATCTCCTTATCTACCATGCAGAAAATAGATGCTTTAAGTACTAGCTTATCTACGAATGCCAGTTTAGGTGTGCCTTTATCTTTTGTTAATGGTGTCAAGTTTGCCCGCCAAGCCTTTTATGATGGCGATAGTAGTAGTTATGGTGTGCCTAATATGATGGACGGCGCCTTTATCCAACCCTATTTAAGAGCCAATACCCATCAAGAGGCGAATGCTAAAAAAGCTTCATTATCTAAATTGGTAGCCTCTTTTATGGATAGCAACAAACAATATGCCCGTATTAGTATTAATATGAAAGATGTAGGCTCTGTTAAGCTACCAAAGCTTTTAGACAGTATTGAAAAAGAAACCTATTCTATTTTTGATACCAGCAAATATCATGTGGGTTTTACAGGTTCGAGCATTATCTTTTTAGAGGGCAGTAAGTTTATTATTAATAGCCTTAGAGAGAGCTTGGCTTTA
>JBDHYE010000299.1:0-2691 GCA_039811245.1 Chitinophagaceae bacterium
AATAAACTTAAAAAAAGTACTCGTTTCATGATTATCAACTATTTTATTTGGCAAGATAACACTTCTTTGCCTTCTAAATACGCTACTAAATGATCTTGTACACTTAATGAAGCTACACCACTGGGTGTACCCGTAAAAATTAGATCTCCAATATTTAATGTAAAATATTGTGAAGCATAAGCTATGATTTTAGCAATAGAGAATATCATCTGCTTGCTGTGCCCTTTTTGGCGGCTTTCTCCATTTATTTTTAATTCAAAATGTAGGTCTGAAAGGGAGTTGAATTGCTCAATTTTTTCAAAACTCCCAACGGCTGCAGAATGGTCAAATGCTTTGGCGATTTCCCAAGGTAAACCCTTCTCTTTTTGTTTTTGTTGAAGGTCTCTCGCCGTAAAATCAATCCCTAAACTTATAGCATCTATGTAGTTATGTGCAAATTTCTCTTTAATATACTTTCCGTTTTTAGAGACTCTTAATACGAGCTCACATTCGTAATGTAGGTCATTAGTAAATTCTGGATAAAACAAGGGTTTGTTATCAAGCAATAATGCGGTTTTAGGTTTTAAAAAAAGTACCGGAGCTTCTGTTTCTTTGTTGCCCAGCTCTTTAACATGGTCTGCATAATTACGACCTACGCATATTATTTTCATAAGATTTCTAAATATCGGCTACAAAAATAATATATCCCCAATGTCATTTAGTTGTCTGTTTGTGAAAAGCTGATTTTTAAATACTGTTTTGTTTTCGCTGTTATTTTAAAACGCTCGTCTAAACGCATAGCTACTACCCAAACTATTTTTTTGTTGCTTTCTAAAACCCATATACGCTCCTTAAGCGGCAGTGCTATTTTTTGATCAATAAAAAATTTGCTGAGTTTCTTTTTTTTCATTGACATACCTAAGGGATAAAAATAGTCTGCCTGCCTCCAACGCCTTAATATTAGCGGTGTTTCAAGTTTTGAAACATCAATATAGGCAATATGTTTAGAGGGCTCTATTGAAATAGCTCCCTTACAGATTTCTAGCTCTAAGATTCCCTCTTGGGTTTTGATTTTTTGAGCTTTTGGTTCTATTGGGATAAAGCTACTTATCGCTTCTTGTTGAGGACTAACAATAATAAAATCTCTATCTTTAATGAGTTTATATTGTGTGTTGGCAATATATTTACCACTGGGGCTGTCTAATAGGTGTAGTAGCTCAATAGCTTGTGCAGCACTAAATTGAAACATTTTAGCGATTTCATAGCTTAGGCTGTTTAGCGCTGCTTGTTGTTTTAACTTTATTACAGAGATATAATAATCGTTACCTCTTTTCTCTATTAACTTAGAAAGAATTTTTTGTGTTGTTTGCTGGTACAATAATTCCGCATCACGAAGCCTTTCAATACTTTCATTTACTTGGGGTATCAATTGAGGAAAAATTTCTTTAAGTAAGGGAATGACTTGTAAGCGGATTTTATTTCGGGTATAATAATTGCTTTGGTTGGATTGATCTTCTCTATAAGGCACATTGTTTTCAAGGATATAAGCATCAATTTCTTCTCTGGTAGCAAAGAGCAATGGACGGATAATGTTTCCATTTTTAGGAGGAATACCGTGAAAACCCGCTATGCCACTACCTTTACAGATATTCATTAATAAAGTTTCTACATTGTCATTGGCATGATGTGCCGTAGCAATAAAAGGTATTTGCTCTTGAGTGCACAGTTTTTGAAACCATTCATACCTCAATGCTCTTGCACATTCTTGTACATTAAGTTGTCTATGCTCCATCTCTTTATGGGTATCCCAACGTATGCTAAAGAGTGGTATTTGATGGGCATTTGCCCAATCGTTTACGAGTTGTTCATCTGCAAGGGAATCTGCACCTCTTAGTTGGAAATTGCAGTGGGCAAGCTGAATAGGGTAGCCTAATTGCAATAGGATATGGGCTAAAGCCATGGAGTCTTTACCACCGCTTGTAGCCATTAATAATTTTTGATTTTTAGGAGGGAAGTTTTGGGCTTTCCAATATTGTTCAAATTTTTTTAATAAAGACATATTCTTTCAATATTATTCATCGCTTAAATCTTCAAAGGCAGCCTGTAGTTCGTTATAGCTGTGTCTATCGGCTATTTTTTGGGCTATTTGCATACCTTTTTCATACATCTCCAAAGCTTCTGATTTTAGTTGTAAGCGCTCTAATAATTTAGCGTAATGGTAATAGGTGGCTACATAATTTTCATCTGTATTTAGGTTGGTTTCAAAATAGCTTTTGGCTTTTTGTTCTTCACCTATTTTAATGTATTCTAGGGCTAGGGCATGATTTAAAAATAGGTCTTTGGGACTGCTTTCTAATAGTTCAATAAGTTTAGTAATACGGTTTTCCATTATGTTTTAAAATAAAAAAGAGGGCAAAGTGAATTTGCCCTCAAAGGTAATTGTTGTACAATATTTTTTATGCTTTATTTGCTCACCGATACACCGTTAAAAAACAATTCAGAACTTTTCTTACCATCGGTATATTGCTCTAGGTTGAGACTAAGGGTGCGCTCTTCGCTCACAGAGGTAGGTGTTTTAATTGCAATATTCACTATTGTACGGATATTGCCATTAACGATATCGGGTACATTAATTGTGTTAGATTTGCTCTCTAATAATCCTGTAAAGATAGCATCGGCTTGGCGTCTGCGCACTACAGATAAGCTTAAAGG
>JBDHYE010000300.1:0-2676 GCA_039811245.1 Chitinophagaceae bacterium
TTGTGCCCAACGCCTAGAGCCTATTATAGAGTATGCCCAAGCTTTAGTACTTTTACCAGAGTTATAACTAGCAAGCACTCTATTATTGTATTGTCTATTGCTTAAAGAATAACTCAATTTAGTTCCCTTGCTTAAATCTAAGGGGTTGAAGTTAAAGCTCTGCACACCATTTAATCCACCAAGGCTCATTTCGTGTTGGCTAAGGCCATAGCTTGAGATAGGACTTTTAAACCATTCATTCAATCCAGCCCATTGTGTACTATTGATGCCTCCATTGTAAATATCATTTAAACTTACACCGTTAAACAATAGGTTTTGTTCTTTACCATAATTGCCCCTTGGTTTGAAATAGTATGGTGAAAAAGAAAAAGCACAAGCATTGAGAAAAGGATCTCTTGCACCCATGGTATTGAGTAGCATACTTATATTTTGGCTTTTGCTGTCGCCATCTTCTTCATAAGCATCATTTAAAGTTTCTAAATTTATATTTGGGATATCATTTTGACTTTGTGTGCTGTTGGGGTTAATTTGTAATACTATTTTACCAAGGTCAATTTGTGCTTGATCTATTACAATTTCAAAACTGTCAATGATATCATTTTGAATTTGTACAAATAATTTAACCGTACCATAATTTAATGGAATACTGAAATAACCCTCTTCGTTAGTTTGAAATAATTGTTTTTGACTTTTGTGAAGTATTTGACATTCTATACCACTAGAGTCTTTAGCATTGATAAAATGCCCTTGTACAGTTGCTAAGTTTTCTTGCGCAGTAACAGAATAAGTACTATAAAGTAGTATTAAAACAATTTGTAAAATTCTTAGCATAGGCATTAAATGGATTAAGCTGTAGCTAATTTACTAATTGTTTTTAAATGTCAATTAATTTAATTTAATAAAATATAGAATAATTTCTATTGATTAATTTTTAATTAAAGGTTTTAAGAGGTATTCTAGTCCATTGAGTTTGATTTCATAAAGGCATTGGAGCAAAGTACCTAATTTGTTTTTTGGGAAACCTTTACGTTGAAACCATTCTAGATAGGCAATGGGTAATTGGTAGAGTGTATAATTTTTATACTTACCAAAGGGCATTTTTTGTTGAACAAGGTCTAAAAGCATTTGTGGGTCTGCATATTGACCTAGATGGTTATCTGCCATTGTGCTTAATAATGCTAATGTTTACCAAATTTTATTCCTTGAATTTTCAAATTCTTTAGGTTGTACAATGGTAAATATTCGTGAGATATTAAATCCAAATCTAAACCCTCCGTTTTTCCATTGATCGGTAGTTTGAGTAATAAATGTACGCTCTGTCATACCGGCGGAGTTGGTAAAATGAAGTTGGAATACGTGTCCACCAGTTTCGATATCGCAACCTAAACTAAATGAATTGTGCGTATTGTTGAGGCGGTCAAACTGATAAAAATATTCTGCATTTAATGTAAGGCGTCTATTGATTTTAATGCGTGCTCCAATACCTATTGAAAATAGGTCATTGGGTTCTGAAGCCTTTGATACAAGGTTATAGTGTACATGGCTAGGACTTAATTGTACGGTCAATAAAGAGCCAAATTTTCTTGCAATTAAGAGTTGGTTAAAATAAAATAAACGGTTGCTGAAATAAAATTTTTCTGGGCTAACTAATGGGCGCCCTAACAGTTTATCTGCTGCTAAAGAACTTACAGACATACCTCCTACATAGCTTAGACTAATAGGCATTTCATCTTTAGTAGTTTGTCTTAAAATTTTTGCTTTAACAAAAGCATCATATTCTTTATAGAGTGTGCTTCTACCAATGCCAACCATAATATTATCGGTCAAGCCATAGTCTAAGCTAAGTTTAACTGTAGCACCATCAAGGCCAAAAAATTCATGTATGCCTCCACTCATAGTAGTAAATCGGTGAGCGATTCTAAAATCTAAATTGCCTTTAGCTGTATTTTCAATGCTTTGTCCATTCACCACTTTTACACTTTTAAATGCGCCAAAAACATATTCTTTAGGGGCTTTAGTGTTGTTGTCTTCTAATAATTTTTCTAAATCGTTATGATTATTGTCTTGTCCAAATGTAGGTAAATAAACCAGTTGGATAATGCATAAGGATAGTAGTCTTACAATATATTTTGAGTTCATAAAGTTTTAGGGGGATAATTAATTTTTCAAGGCGCCATCGTTCACCCAATTTCGTATTTTAGCAATACTACAAGGGTCTAGTGCCGCACTGTTTTTAGGCATACTGCCATCTTCTAATACTTGTAATAATAGGCCATTATCGGCTATTGTTTTTACACTGGCATAAGTACGTAAATCATAAGCTCCAGATGCTGCTGCATCGTGGCAACCTGCATTGTTACAATTTGTTTGGATTAAAGGCTCAATGGTAGCACTCCATGAGGCTTGTGTACTATCACATGCCCCGGTTGGGTAAAGCACTTCGATACTATCATTATAACAACTGCTTTGAAAAAGCAAAAATGCAGACAATGTAAGACTTGTAAAATTTCTTAACGAAAATATTGTTTTCATGAATATTGATGAGTAAAAAAATGAAGTTTAATTCATAGCATCTAAACGCCTATAGGCTTTGATAAAGATAGCTCCTAGATTCTTTTGAGGTGGTACATAATCTTTAAACAAGCTTTCAGAGGCTTTACCTTTAAATTCACCTTC
>JBDHYE010000301.1:0-2663 GCA_039811245.1 Chitinophagaceae bacterium
TTACCTATCATAAGTTTAAAAGATTTTAAAATTCATTTCGAAAATCACTACCGCCAAAAACAGATTGAGCTCTATTTTAATAAGCTATTATTAAGTCATAAAAACTATGATCAATATATTGACTTCAAACTCAAAAGCCATTTAAAGGTAGAAGCCTTGGTATTTAACCCGCTCAAGGGCTCTTACCTCAAAGGGAAAACCTTATTTTTTAAAGGACATATAGCATATAGCCCTGCTCAAAAAATGTTTTATTTTAATCGTCAAAAAATACACTTAGATCATAAATCATTTTTAAGCAATGGTAGTTTTCAATTTAAGCAGCAGACTCCAGTATTTACATTAGATTTTATGCTGCAACAGTATAATTTTAATGAAATCAAAAGCTACTTAACTGCTAAATCGCAATACAGCTTACGCAAGCTACAGATTGAACAAGCCATACCTTTACAAATACATATCAAAGGCTATTTAAAACATAAATCCATACCCAAAATAGATATTCAGGGGCGTTTTAATAAAAATATTTTATCCGTGCCATGGGCTCAAATAAAGCAATTAAACGGTAAGTTTAGCTATCAGAACTCAAGTCATTCTAACCCATTTATAGGTGATAGCAATGCTTATATCCGCCTTTACAATTTACAGTTTCGCTACTATGACCTTCCTTTTAACATAGACAGCGGCATTATTTATAGATTAAAATTCCCATTGCTGAAATGCCATATCACTTCTAGTTTTCCGATACAAGGACTTAATAAAATCTTGGCACAAAAGAGTATTCATTTTACTAAAGGGACTATAAATTTAGACTTAAATTATTTTGGACAAATTGCTCAAAATGCTCAAGATAGCAGCTCACAAGTAAATGGCTACGTAAACTTATCGCAAGTAGCCTTAGAATATCTGCCCCGTAATATCCAACTGCATGATTGTAATGTTAAGATGCGCTTTAATCATCAAAACATTTATTTTGAAAATGGATCATTGCATAGTCCTAATAACCATCTACGCTTTAATGCACAAATTGAAAACTTTTTTAAATACTATCGTAAAGCAGCAGATTCCATCTTGCTACAAGGAACTATTTTTAGTAAGCATTTAGACTTAAATGATTTTAGAAGTTTTACCACAAAAAGAAATACTATACAAAATAAGAACAATGCCTTAGAAACCAATACCGACACAAGTCTTGCCTTGATAGACAATATTTTAAACCAATCTAAAAGTGAACTCCAACTAAATTTTGAAGCTATAAAATTCAATAAATTGAACGCTCAAAATATTAAAGCCAGGCTGAGTTTACTCCCCAAGGCTGTGTTGGTACCAAATGCACAATTTCAAATCGCGAATGGAACAGTGCAGTTACAGGGCAGCATTAACGAAACTGAAGATAAATCAACAACGTTTAAGAGTAACATGACGATTGAGCATGTACAATTAGACAGTATATTTTATTACTTTGATAATTTTGGGCAGTATAGTTTAAAAGCCAAAAACATTAGAGGCTTTGTAGATTTACAAAGCTCACTCAATGGCGCTCTTGACACTTTGGGTAAGTTAGAACAAAAATTACTTTTGGGGCATCTGCATATTCATCTATACAATGGGCAGTTATTAAGTTTTAAACCCTTAATAAGAATTGGTAAGCTCCTCATGCGACGGAAAGCTTTTGAACAGGTATTGTTAGAACCCTTGCACTTAGATATGAATATAAAAGGAACAGCAGTCAAGTTTGAGCCCACAAAAATTAAAAGCAATATTGTCAATATGCAGTTTGATGGAACTTATCATTTTGACAGTGGTACACATTTTAATATTGAAATTCCATTATTTCAACAGGCTCTAAAACAAGGGAAAGATAAAGAAGGCTATTGGATGTATATCCAAGCCCAAGAAACAAGCAATGGACTCATGCAATACAATTGGAAGATACGAAATAACGAAATAGAACGCTTAAGAAAATCCCACAAGTTAAAAAAGCAATAGGCGATCTGAATAATACAGACCGCCTATTGTTTAAATGTGTGAGTGAAATATCAATTAAGCGATTTCAACTTCAGCACCAGCTTCAGTTAATTTAGCTTTGATATCTTCAGCTTCAGCTTTGCTCACACCTTCTTTTAATGGTTTTGGAGCTGCGTCAACTAATTCTTTAGCTTCTTTAAGACCTAAGCCAGTTAATTCTTTAACTACTTTTACTACGCCTAATTTAGAAGCACCTGCATTTTTAAGAATAACATCAAAAGATGTTTTTTCTTCAGCAGCAGCAGCACCAGCAGCGCCGGGCATAGCTACTACAGCAGCAGCAGCTGGCTCGATACCATAATCTGCTTTTAAAACGTCTGCTAATTCTTGAACATCTTTTACAGTCAAGTTTACTAATTGTTCTGCTAATGATTTAATGTCTGCCATTGTAATGGTTTTTTTAATGTTGTGATTAATTTTTTTTACTAAATATATATATAGCTTGGAAGCCTAAATTGTTGTCACAGTAATATGATTTATAAATCATGCTACTGTGTTGCTAATGCATTTATTATTCTGCAGTAGCGGTTTCACCTTTAGTTTCGGCATTGTGCAATAATGCAGCAATTACGCGGCGCGCAGGTGATTGTAATAGACCAATAACTTCGCCAATAAGCTCGTTTTTGGTTTTGATGTTT
>JBDHYE010000302.1:0-2654 GCA_039811245.1 Chitinophagaceae bacterium
GTAGCTGCAACTGTGGTTTCACAAATTGTAGCACCAGCACCTGTAGAAGAGGAATAAAATGTACGAGAAGCATTGTAACCTAAACCCGTTGACCATTCTACTTGAGCATTTTTAGTTTTGATACCACTCCAAAAACAAGTACCAACCACGATATTATCATAACCATTCCAGTAAAAAGGAATATTGAATTTAAAACTGTTCATACCCAAAACAGGCATGTATGCAATTACTGGATCATAATAAACTAGAGACAAACCATCTTGCCAAGAGGTAGGGCCTGTGGCAGAAGCTAAGGGTAAAGCCCCAGCAGCTGGTGCTGGTGCTGCAGAAGCACCACTACCTATTGTACCAGTACCCGTACCAATATAAAATTTCAAACCAGTATGAAGGTAGGTACCGGTAGCGTCAAGTACATTAAAACCTAAAGAGTCTATCCAACCGGGCTTTAAACCTGCTGCTACTAAATCTGTAGCACGATATAAATACTGTGCTCTTTGACCAGAATTAGCATTACCAAATGGGGTAGGATATTGAGTATCGGTATTAGCTGTAGTACCCGTGCCCACTTTTAATAATTGAGCACTAGTAGGGAGGCAGCTACCTATGATAATACTGCCTGCTAATAGCATTTTTTTAGCTAATGAAATACAGGGTGAGGGTTTCTTGATAAATGTTCTAATCATCTTGTGAAAATTTACAAAACTTGATTTACTATTTTTTTAAATAGTTAAAACGACCTTAAAAATAGAAACTTTTCTCAAAAAAAGAAAAAATCTATTAAAACTTTTTAAAAAAATCTTAAAAACAGCTCTTATTCAATACTTTTTTTAATAATAATAGTGCTACTCTGTTCTTGAGCTTCACTACTTATAATATAATAAACACCATCAGGCCAATCTGAAATATTAATTTTTTCATACTTATGATTATTGGACTCTTCTATCCTTGTCATACATACACCTAAACTATTGTATACATATATAGACCTCTTATTATGTGAAAAGGTTGGTTTAATGTACATTTCTTTTTGAGCAGGATTCGGAAAAACTTCTAATCTTTTAAAATTCTGACTGCTTTGTTCATTAATGGTTACTATTTTATCTTGGTGGTAAAGCAGTACTCCGCCATATACATTACCAATGAGCATTTCATATTTACCATCGGCATCAACATCTGCTATAGCTGGTGCAGACATATAGGAAGTGTATTGATAATTTTGTGAAAAAATTTCTGAATAGGCAGAATCAATACGTTTGTAAGCAGAAAATACATTTCCACCTTCAAAATCGGTATATCGGAATATTCTGCCCGAGCGACTACCTAGTACGAGGTATTCTTTACCAGAATTGTCCATCTTACCTATAAAAGGCGTAGCATGGCCAGAAGATAATTTTTCAGGATCAGTTTTAACAACCCCTAAATTATCATTTTTAAAGCTTAGTGACAATACCCCTGAACCTAATGCATCATTTTCATAATAAAATAAAGTACCCATTTGGTCTCCGATTAATAAATCTGGAGCTCCATCGGCATTAATATCATATACTAAAGGTGCTGCATAACTATTACAAGTTACAGGGTTAGCACTTGCATCTTTAAGTAATTGTGGGGCGCTAGACCATACGGGTGTTGTTCCGGTTGTAATTGCTGTATTTTTTACCCAATGTAAGGTACCATCTAGGTGCCCTAAGATTAAATCTTCTTTGTTATCATTGTCTATATCGCCAATAGCGATTGAAATACCTTTATACTTTTGAAGCGAAAGTGAAAGAAAATCTTTTGTTATGAGTTGGAATGAGGGATTACCTGGAGTACTGGTATTTTCTAAATACATTATTTGACCATAAAACTGACCGCTACTGTTATCATAATAGCCTTTGGTACCAATAAATAAATCGGGTTTGGAATCTTTGTTATAATCATAAAATACAGGATAAGCATTACTTCCTACATCAATCATATCTGCAACTAAAAATGTATCTCCTTTATATTGAAAATTAGGCAGCGCATCAGTTCCAATATTTTTATAAAACTTACTGCATTTATAATTTTCAGAACTCAATGGAGCATTAGGACTCAGCATAAGGTCTCTTTTACCATCAGCATCGATATCAACATAAAAAGGTGCTGCCCATTGTGCTATTTTTAAAGTATCGCCAACAACGGTAAAGGTAGTATCTTGACCTATCATACTATCTCTTGGCCCATAGGGATATTTACCATTCTCTAAATAGGTTACATAATTAAAGGCTCTATGCCCATCAAGCAAGTCATAGTCTCCATCACCGTCCATGTCTATCAGGCAAGGAGTATTGCCACCATCGGTTATTTTAGCCATGCTGCTCCCCAAACGCATTAATGAAGAATTATCGCAAAAGATGCCTAAGTCATGGCTTCTTAAATATGATTGACGCATTTTACCCCAGCATCTATCTACTAATTTAATCACAACAGAGTCTTTAGGGAGTGCATTTTCAACTTGCATATTTTTATACCAACTCATATAATAACCATCACCATAATAGGTTAAAAAATCTAAATCACCATCGTGGTCAACATCAACTATGGCGGGTATATCCCCAGGATTCGTTTCTGCATTGATCCAACCTGTAACCGATTTATCGTTGTTGTAAAAAAGCGATTTATACTTGGTA
>JBDHYE010000303.1:0-2649 GCA_039811245.1 Chitinophagaceae bacterium
AAGTGGTATATTTTGGGCTTGTGCTATCGCTTTAGCAAAAGAGGCGCCCACTAACAAAGAGCCAATAAGACCTGGAGATTGTGTAAAGGCTATCGCTTCAATATCTTTCAACTCTAGTTGTGCTTGGCGAAGGGCGAAAGCTACTACAGGTACTATATTTCTAATATGTGCCCGCGAAGCCATTTCGGGAACAACACCACCATAAGCTTCATGTATTTTTTGACTTGCTATTAGATTGCTTAGCAATACGCCATTATCCATTACAGCAGCAGCTGTATCATCACAAGAGCTTTCTATGGCCAATATTTTCATAATCCGTATTTAAAATAAACCAAACAGTTCTGCTTCTACTCTGTTTATAATCTCTGCAAAATCTGTAGCATTTTCTTGAAAGTCTATCTCATCAATATTAATGACTAAAAGTTTTCCTTCTTTGTAATTGTCAATCCATTTATTGTAAAATTCGTTCAGTCTTTTAAGATAGTCTAAACGTAGATTTTCTTCATACTCTCTACCTCTTTTTTGAATTTGGTCTACCAATTTAGGGATAGAAGCCTTTAAATAAATGAGTAAATCGGGGGGCTTAACCAGTTGTTTTAAGTTAGAAAAAAACTGTTGATAGTTTTCAAAGTCTCTACCCGACATCAAACCCATTTCATAAAGATTGGGAGCAAAGATAGCGGCGTCTTCGTAGATGGTTCTATCTTGTACAACTGTTTTCTTTTCGTTCGCTATTTTTAATTGCTGAGCGATTCTGCTGTTTAAGAAAAAGATCTGCAAATTAAAAGACCAGCGCGGCATATCTTCATAAAAATCGGCTAAATAGGGGTTATGAGCTACATCTTCAAAATAAGGCACCCAAGAATAATGTTTGGCTAACATTTCTGCTAAGGTGGTTTTTCCGGCACCAATATTTCCAGCAATAGCGATATGCTTTGGTTTTTTAGATGTACTCATTTTTTAAAGCTTATTTAATAATGGGTGATTAGCGATTCAATAGTTGAGTTGAGTAGTTCAAGTGTTCAAAAATAATTGTAGTATAAATAACGATTTTGAATAGTGGATTAAATAAAAAACGAGGTGTTTTGGAATGTCATACAAAATACCTCGTAATATAGAGCGATGCAACAAATTAAATACTTGCCATGTGTACTTTTTGTTGAAGGTCGTCAATTTTTTCTTTATAATCTGTGTCTATATCCATTAAATCTTCTACTGTTTGACAAGAGTGAATGACCGTAGTATGGTCATAACCTCCAAAATGCTCGCCTATGTTTTTAAGAGAGCTTTTTGTGAATTTTTTAGCCAGGTACATGGTGATTTGTCTTGCTTGTACTATTTCTCTTTTGCGAGATTTGAGCATGAGTTTATCGTAAGCAATACCATAATGATCGCATACCATACGTTGGATATTGTCTATAGTAAGCTCTTTGGTATTGAGCTTCACTAAATTTTTCATGACTCTTTTGGCTACATCTAAATCAATTTCTTTTTTATTGAGTGTAGCTTGAGCAAATAAAGAAATAGAAGCTCCTATTAAATCTCTTACATTATTTTGGATATTAAATGCGATATATTTTACCACTTCATCAGAGAGTTCTAAACCGTCTTGACGCATTTTCATACGTAATATTTCTTGGCGGGTTTCGAAATCTGGGGCTTGGATATCGGTATTTAAGCCCCACTTGAATCTACTTAACAATCTTTCTTGTAAGCCTTCTAAGTCTTTAGGTGCCGTGTCGCTGGTTAAGATGATCTGTTTGCCACTTTGGTGTAAATGGTTAAAGATGGCAAAAAACACTTCTTGCGATTTGGGAGCTGAAGTAAAAATATGGATATCGTCAAGGATTAATACATCAATAAGCTGGTAAAAATGGATAAAATCATTGATTTCGCCATTTTTAGAATGGTCAATAAATTGATTGATAAATTTTTCGGCACTAACATAGAGCACCGATTTGTTGCTGTGTAGGCGGCGTACTTCATTGCCTATAGCTTGTGCGATATGGGTTTTACCAAGACCGGTATTGCCAAAAATCACTAAAGGATTAAATGAAGTGGCACCGGGTTTTTGAGCCACATTAATACCTGCTAAGCGTGCTACACGGTTGCAATCGCCTTCAATAAGGTTGTCAAATGTAAGATTAGGATTGAGTTGAGGGTCAATTACTGTTCTTTTAAGACCAGGGATAGAGTAGGGGTTTTTAATACTCATGGGGTCTTTAACGTGTAAAGGTAAATCTACCATGTTATTATGCACAGGTGTCTTTGGATTGGTGCTACCAGGCATATGCATGACACTATTTCTGCCTCCATTTCTTGAGGTATTGGCCTCAATCATAACAATTCTATATTCTAAACCTCCCTGTTGACCCAAAATTCTTTTAATGGTTTTACCCAATAATTCTACATAGTGTTCTTCAAGCCATTCATAAAAAAATTGACTTGGTACTTGTAGGGTTAAAATATGATTATTTAAAGCTACCGCTTTAATGGGTTGAAACCATGTATGAAAAGCTCTTTCACTTACATTATCTTGAATGATGTATAAACATTTCTGCCATGCCTCTAAAGCAAGAGCAGTAGTGTCTTCAGTAGGTAAAAATTGCTTTTCTGTCATAGTTCTAATATCAATAATAAGTTTAGTTC
>JBDHYE010000304.1:0-2644 GCA_039811245.1 Chitinophagaceae bacterium
CCAGCACTACAAGAGCACCAGAGTCTGTGCCTAAAGCAGAAACAGCCACCCCTTGTTGTGCTTGTGCAAAAGATATAGCAGAGAGAAATTCTGCTTTATTGAGCAACATTTTTGTTTGAACATTTGTAACTTGGGTATCTTGCATTTTAACTACGCGCATATCCATTGCGGTGCTATAAAGTTTATGTTCATAAACACAGAGCCCAAATAAACCTTTTACTTCATTGGGTAAGCTTTGCAATTCCCAAGTTGTGCCTAAGTCTTTACTTATCCAATATTGCCCATGTTCAAAGCGGTCGCCTGCTACCAGTATGCCTAATTGGTCTGGGGTAAAAAGCGCATTATTCAACTGCTGCGTACTTGCAATACTGATTATTTGTAGCTGTTTCACCCGCAGTACATCTTTTCTGCAAGCGGTACAACATAAGATACTACTGAGTACAATAAGTTTTAGAAATAATTTCACAAGCTTTATTAAAAATTGCGCTTAATTATTTCAAAAATAATAGAATAACTGGAATTCAAGTGATATTAATAGTCTAAAAGCGCTTGAATTTTTTGGCTTAATTTATCGGCATTGGGCAGCATTGCGGCTTCTAAAGCCATATTCATAGGCACTGCCGGAAGGTCTAATGCGCCCATTGTTTGCACCGGAGCATCTAAACTGTTAAAGCATTGCTGGGCTATTCTGCCAGCTAGAGCTTCGCAAAAAGAGTTTCTTAACTGCTCTTCGGTGAGTACAATGCATTTACCGTGTTTGCGTACCGTTTGGAATACTAGTGCTTCATCGCAAGGGTAGAGTGTTCTTAGATCTATTATTTCGATATTGCCGTTAAAGTTTTTGGCGGCATTTTTTGCCCAATGAACCCCCATACCATAAGTAATGATACAGAGTGAATCGCCCTGGTCAATCGCCTCTTGGCTGGCTTCGAGTACTACATTGCCTTTGCCTAAAGGTAAAATATAATCGGCTTCGGGCTCAATAGTGCGAGCATCGTCTGTACCGGGTACTTTACTCCAATAAAGCCCTTTATGTTCTAGCATGATTACAGGATTACCGTCTTCAATGGCGGCTTTCATCAAGCCTTTCATATCGGCGGCATTACTAGGGTAGGCGATTTTAATTCCTTTGATAGTAGCTAATGTACTCTCTACACTGCCACTATGGTAAGGACCGCCACCACCATAAGCTCCAATAGGTACACGCAGTACACAAGAAACAGGGAATTTGCCACAGCTCAGATAGCAAGATTTGCTTATTTCTGTTACTAATTGGTTGATTGCCGGATAGATATAATCTGCAAATTGTACTTCTACAATGGGTTTTAGTCCTAGAGCGCTTAAGCCGATTGTAGAGCCAATGATATAGGCTTCTTGGATTGCTGTATTAAATACACGGTTGTCGCCAAATTTTTCTGCAAGAGTAGCGGCTTCTCTAAATACGCCTCCTAGTCTTCTTCCTACATCTTGACCGTAAAATAAAGCATTGGGATATTTCTGTAAAATTTCTTCAATGGCATGCAGTGCGGCATCTACCATCATTACTTTTTCTTTTCCTTGAACTTGTCGCTGGCCTTGTTCTTCAAGGATAGGCGTAGGAGCAAATACGTGGTGAGCTACTTGGTCTATTTGAGGTTCAGGCGCTGCTACTGCCTGTGCAAATTCTTGAGCAATGTAGTCAGCAGCTTCTTGCTCTATAGTTTCTAGCACCTGGGGAGTGTATCCCAAGGCTAGTAATTTTTTATACAGTTGTGGTGCTGGGTCTTTGGCTTCGTGTTTTTCTAAATCTTCTTTAGTACGGTACCATTCTTTACGCACACCAGAGGTATGATGCCCTAATAGCGGTACTTTAGCGTGTACCAATATCGGGATTCTTTCTTTTCGTACACGGTTTATACATTCTTGCATACATCGGTATGAGGCTTCAAAATCGCTGCCATCAACCTGTACACGATGGATTCCTTTAAAACCAGCGGCATATTCGTAGGCGTTCATGGTACGGGCTTCGTCGCTGCTTACAGAGATTCCCCAATCGTTATCTTGTACTAAATAGATGATGGGTAATTGGTGTAATGCGGCAAATTGTAAGGCTTCGCTTACTTCACCTTCTGTAACGCTGCCATCGCCTAATGAGCAGATCACTACGGGAGCTAGTTGGTATTGTTTTAATTGTTGTTTTTCTTGGTATTGAATGCCTTGGGCAATGCCTGTAGTAGGGATCACCTGCATGCCGGTAGCGCTGCTTTGGTGAATGATTTTTGGAAAAGCTTCGTCACGACTGTTAGGGTGATTATAATAGGCTCTACCTCCGGTAAAAGGGTCATCGGCTTTGGCAAGCAATTGGAGCATTAAGGTAGAAGGTTTAAAGCCCATACCCAGCATCAGGCTTTCATCTCTATAATAGGGGCTCACCCAATCGTCTTTTTCCAATAAAAAACCAGTAGCTAATTGTATTGCTTCATGACCTCTTGATGTGCTGTGCACATATTTACAAATTGGTCTATTGGCTTCATAAATGGCAGCCATGGCTTTAGCCTCCATCATAAGGCGGTAGGCTTTGAGCATGGTTTCTTTTTGAGGCATCGTTTGATGATTATGTTTTGGAGCCTTTGTAGGCTTTGTTGTGCTTTCTGTTACTAACATG
>JBDHYE010000305.1:0-2644 GCA_039811245.1 Chitinophagaceae bacterium
TTTATCCGTCATGGCTAATGTAGTCCATGTACCAGTTCTTGTTTTATAAACTAAGTTTAAGCTTTTGAAAAACGTTGGATTGGCTGGTACTGCTTTAGCTTTAAATTCGATAGCCACTCCGTTAGCTTGGTGACCTAGTTCATTATGCTCAATGGTTATGTCTTGCATTAGATAGATACCGTGTCTGGCAAAGGCTTTTACGATTTCTGTCATGTGCGGTGTACCATCGCTTAAATCACTATTATTATCATCGTTAATTAAAGCTCCCATTAACATGTCGTGATACACTACACCTTCAGTGCCATTAGGTCCATCGGGTTGCTCATTAAATAAGGTGCGCGCAAAAAGACTTCCCATAGAATCTACGCTGTTTACATAGCGACCATAATCCCACCAAGCTCCAGCAATGATCTCACCATTGGCATGCACTTCGCCAGTTAAATCCATTGGATATACTTTAGGAGCTAAATCATATCTACGAATATAGCTACCTGGAGTGCCATAAGCGCCTCTTGCTAAAATACTATCACCGGTGATGCTCATTCCCCAAACATCAGCCTGTCCTTCATTTAATCCACCATTTTTCATACCTCCTCCATACATTTTAGATACTATGCCATGTCCATATTCATGATAGACTACATCGCCTACTTCTGCAAAAGAAACACAACCGCCACCAGCAGGGAAAAAGTTTATTGATGTACCGCTAGCAGAGGTATAAAAGGCATTACAGGTTCCCGTTACATCAACATTGGTTCTAAGTGCGTAGTCCATTCCGGTAAAACTACTGCCATACATTGCTTTAAGATGATCATGAGCAATATTAACGTGGTAATAGGCATTAATATGGCGAACAGTAGCCTTAGTAGATAAAGCAAATGAATCTATCTGACCTGATGCGGTTATATTAGTTGAAAAACTAGGGGTGATATTGCCATCAGGGGCTGAACGCACTTGAGAATAGGGTCCTTCTAAGCTTACCGTAGCGGTACTCGGAAAACTAAATGCAGTGCTGCTTACAAAACCAGTATCATCGGCTATCAAGGTAGTAGCACCCACTTTAACGGTTACATGAGGTAAGCCTTTAAACTCCATAGGGTTTAAATAGCCTTTAGCTTTTACAGAGCCTTTTACTTGAAGGTCTATGGCATCTTTGGTTTCATTATCTCTATATAATAATGTGCCATCTATCGCATCAACATAGGCAAAAGCATTTAATGGGACACTACTACCTGCTTCTATTTTACCTTGCAGACTAACATAATATGCGGGGTGTAATACATAGCCATTGGTAGCAGGTATTGGAAACCATTCTAAGTCTGAAGCTACATTTTCAAAATCAATTACAGATTTCTCCATTCCATGCTTAGCAATTTTTAAGGCTTCAGAAGGACTTAATGTTTCTTTTAGACTGATATCGGGTTGACCATAAGCATTGAGATGTACACGGGCTAATTTACCATCGGGGGTAAATCTAAAATGCATATTTGCAAAACTTACTTTTTTAGCTTCAACGGTTTGCGTAAAGCGTAAAAAATTAAAGCCTCTTGAGTCGGTATATTGTTTTTCTAAAACCCAATCTTCTGCCACAATACCAACAGAATTAAGTTTGGTTTTCATAATGTTTTTTGCTTTATCGAGTAGGGTAGTACCAGCTACAGCAATGGGCTTCCCATTCATCTCTCTAAAGCTACCAGTCCAATTATCGCTTATAATCATCCAACCTGGGAAAAGTGCTTTTAATTTAGTCTGAGTGTTTAAATCTGCACTACGATTGGCTTTTAAGTTTTTGAAATTTTGAAATACAGATACACTGTAAACATCTGATAGGTGATTATGGTTTTCTTGCTGCTGTGCTTTTGCAAAAAAACTTGTGCAGAGCATTGCTCCGAACAATAAAATAGGTTTCTTCATTAGATTTTTGACAATTATGAAAATGAAATTTCAGCAAAATATCGAAAAAGAAAAAAATGCTTACGTTAATAAGCATTTTTTTTTAAAGGAAGCTGTTTTTTTAACAGTTTGTTAGGATTTGAATTATATTTTTTTACCCGCCATAGCTTCTTTTATAGCATGGTCCATTAATCGCTCTGCAAAGGGGCGTGTTATTTCATTGAGTTGCTCTGTTGCCGTCTGGATTTCGTTTTTGTTTGTAGTTGCTAACAACCCATTTAATATCTGTAGTTGTTCTTTTGTTCTTTGATGTTCTTCTGCTGTTAAAAAGCTGCTGTTTTTTTGTAAAAACTTTTCTGTGGTTTCTACAAGCATTTTCCCTTCAGTTTGAGCTTCTATCAAGGCTCTTGACTGTATATCACTTTGTGCATTTTCTAAAGAGTCCATAAGCATTTGTTCCATTTCTTGATCACTAAGTCCGTACTTAGGGCTTACTTCTATGCTCTGTTGGATACCACTTCTTAGCTCTTTGGCCTGAACTCTTAAAATGCCATCGGCATCAATTAAGAAGCTAATTTCTACTTTAGCAAGGCCAGCAGGCATCGCAGGGATTCCCTTTAGATGAAAGCTGGCAAGGTTTCTATTATCTTTTACAAGGTCGCGTTCTCCTTGATATACGGCAATACGCATACTACTTTGACCGTCTTTTTGGGTAGTATATTGTCGGGCTGCTTTGGTAGGGATTTTTGAA
>JBDHYE010000306.1:0-2632 GCA_039811245.1 Chitinophagaceae bacterium
TAGCGAAGAATAATAAAATATAAACAACAACAATTTTTTGCAACGCTTCTACCTATAGAGGCGTTGTACTTTTTTTATTTATACCCTTAAAATTTAAAAGTATGAGTAGTATTAATTATGTTTCTCAAGAAACACTAGAAACAATGAGAGAAGAATTGACAAAAATGAAAACGGTAGGAAGATCAGAAATAGCTAAAGCGATAGCAGAGGCTAGAGAGAAAGGAGATTTAAAAGAAAATGCTGAGTATGATGCAGCAAAAGAGGCTCAAGGGCTTCATGAAGCTAAGCTGGCTCAATTAGAGGCAACACTCGCCAATACCAGAGTTTTAGACCCAAAGAGTATTGATACGAGCAAAGTTTCAATCTTGAGTAAAGTGAAAGTAACGAATATGAACTTGAAAAAAAGTTTTCAATATCAGATCGTTTCAGAGGGAGAGGCCGATATTAAATTAGGTAAAATCTCTGTGAGTTCTCCAATTGGTAAAGGCTTACTTGGCAAATCTAAAGGCGAAACAGCCGAAATAACAGTACCAAGTGGTATTATGAAACTAAAAATTGAAGAAATTTCATTGTAAATTTGAAATTATGGCAAGTCTATTTTCAAAAATTATCAAGGGTGAAATACCCTCTTATAAAATAGCAGAAAACGAACTATTTTATGCTTTTTTAGACATTGAACCCCTTCAAAAAGGGCATACACTTATAGTGCCTAAACAAGAGGTAGATAAGTTTTACGATGCCGATCAAGTATATTTAGCAGAATGGTTGCTTTTTGCACAACCAATTATTCGTGCTATCGAAAAATCAGTACCCTGCTTGCGCGTTGGACTATCTTTTGTTGGGCTAGAAGTACCTCATGCGCATATGCATTTGGTGCCTTTAAATACAATGAGAGATATGGATTTTACCCGTAAAACAGGCAAAGCAAGTGCAGAAGAATTGGAACACGTGCAACAACTAATATGCAGCCATCTTTAAGATTGCTATAAATTTTTTTGAAAAAAATTTTGTTGTTCCATTTTTTAAATTACCTTTGCACTCCCAATTAGAAAAGAATTAGGTAGAGATCGTAGCTCAGTTGGTAGAGCAATACACTTTTAATGTATGGGTCTTGGGTTCGAGTCCCAACGGTCTCACAAATCTTTTTAGAGACTTCAATTCCGATTGAAGTCTCTTTTTTTTGAAAGAGTACCCAACTTAATTTCTAAACAAAGAGTAAAGTACAAAAAACGCATTATGAATATACGCAACATCGCTATTATTGCACACGTTGACCATGGTAAAACTACCTTAGTAGATAAAATTATCCATGCCACAAAGGTTTTTAGAGACAATCAAGAAACCGGAGAATTATTAATGGATAACAATGATTTGGAAAGAGAAAGAGGGATTACCATCTTAGCTAAAAACATCTCTGTTACCTATAAAGACGTCAAAATTAACGTTATTGACACCCCTGGTCACGCCGATTTTGGAGGAGAAGTAGAGCGTGTACTAAAAATGGCTGATGGGGTACTTTTATTAGTTGATGCTTTTGAAGGCCCTATGCCTCAAACACGCTTTGTGCTTCAAAAAGCACTAAATCTAGGTTTACACCCTATTGTAGTGATTAATAAAGTAGATAAGCCAAATTGCAGACCAGAAGAGGTGCACGATGCGGTATTTGAACTGTTTTTCCAATTAGACGCTACTGAAGATCAATTAAATTTCCCAACCTTATACGGTTCTTCAAAACAAGGCTGGTTTAATACTTCATTAACCCCAACCGATAATATCAATGCTGTTTTGGATATGATATTAGAGAAAGTACCAGAGCCTAAAATAACCGAAGGTAATTTACAAATGCAGATTACTTCATTAGATTATTCTTCTTTCTTAGGTCGTATTGCTATTGGTAGAGTAACAAGAGGTTTAATTAAAGAAGGCCAAAACGTACAATTATGCCGTTTAGATGGCACTTTAATGCGTAGTAAAGTAAAAGAGCTTTATACCTTTGAAGGTATGGGTAAGAAACGAGTAGAACAAGTAGCTGCCGGTGATATTTGTGCTGTTGTGGGTATTGAAGGTTTTCAAATTGGTGAAACAATAGCCGATTTTGAAAACCCTGAAGCATTAGATGTTATAGCAATTGATGAGCCTACAATGAATATGCAGTTTAGCATCAATAATTCGCCATTTTTTGGAAGAGAAGGAAAATTTGTTACCAGTAGAAATCTTAGAGACCGCTTAATGAAGGAACTCGAAAAAAACCTTGCATTAAGAGTGAATGATACTGATGATGCGGATAAATTTTTAGTTTACGGAAGAGGTATTTTACATTTAAGTGTACTTATCGAAACTATGCGTAGAGAGGGTTTTGAATTAACTGTAGGGCAACCACAAGTAATCACCAAAGAGATTGACGGCACTAAATGTGAGCCTTATGAAGTATTAGTGGTAGATGTGCCTTCTGATTTCTCAGGTAAAGTAATTGACTTAGTTACGCAAAGAAAAGGAGAAATGCTCATAATGGAGAGTAAAGGAGAAATGCAGCATTTAGAATTTGAAATCCCATCAAGAGGTTTAATAGGCTTACGTAGCAATATGCTTACGGCTACAGCTGGAGAGGCTGTAATGGCACACCGCTTTAATG
>JBDHYE010000307.1:0-2624 GCA_039811245.1 Chitinophagaceae bacterium
GTTTTTAGCAGATGGGGCAGACTGGTTACATATGAACAATACCAATCCCGCTCGTTATGATTTTCATACCGTTAAATAAAAAGCATGAAATCTAAAAAAAGTAAATTTTTATTAGGGTTAACGGTAGCTGTATTGCTACCGTTTTCTTTTTTTATCTCAGCTAAATTATTAAAAAAGGATAATTTACGCTTACCTGCATATTACAATATAGCTGCCATAAAGCAAGGGGCTAATGGTGCTAAAGACCAAGACACGGTTTATCAAAAGGTAACAGATATAAGCTTGATTAACCAAGTAGGGGATATGGTTTCCATTAATAAAGATTTAGCTCAAAAAATGCTTTTAATAGCAGTGATTAATCAAACTAAAGATAGCTTAGGCATTGAGACCAACATGTACCTCAAAAACATAATGACTAAAGCTTTCCGAAAAAATGATAGTATCCTGCAATTAATTACAATAAGCTTGAATCCAGAAAAAGATTCTACTGACGTATTAAAACAATTTGCTCAAAGCCTCAATGTAAACCCAGATAAATGGTGGTTTTTAAATGGAGATGGACAACAAATAAGAGGTTTTGTTCAAAACGAACTCCATCTTAAATTGAGAAGAGATACGCTAAGTAATATTTGGTACCTAGACGAAGAACACCCTAAATTAGTATTGCTAGATAAGAAACGCTTTGTAAGGGGCTATTATAATGCGTTATCACCAGTAGAGTTGAAACTCTGTGCTGACGACATTGGTATTCTCTTTATACAAAATAAGCAACAATAGAACTTTATAGGGGAAATAGTTCAGAACCCATTAAAGCCTATTTTGTATATAAAAATGCGAGAATAGGGTTTTAGTCTTTAATCTTTACCGATTTTACCAGACTCATAAACTCTTTGGCAGGTTTAAACGCTGGGATATAATGTTCGGGGATTTCAACAATTAGATTTTTCTTAATGTTACGTCCTTTTTTAGCGGCTCTTTTTTTAACTGTAAAGCTGCCAAAGCCTCGTATAGAAACTGTTTCACCAGTATATACACTTTCTTTTACCTCTTTAAAAAAACTTTCTAAAGTTACTAAGATATCTACCTTTGGGATACCTGTTTTATCTGCAATTACAGAGATTAAGTCTGCTTTCCTCATAGCGTTGAATTTTAATTAATTTTAATGCATATTTAATACTAAGTTACCAAAAAATACAGAAAAGCAATAACATTAACAGTTTTTTTACAAAAAAATATTAATATTATTGCTCAATCTTTATTAAACGAAATTTTAAATCTCCCTTGTACTATCAAAAGCCTCTAGTTGGTTGGCTACTTCTGTTAAGAAACTAGCACCTAATGAACCATCAACAATTCTATGGTCATAACTTAATGATAAGTACATCATGTGACGAATAGCGATAACATCACCTTCTGGCGTCTCAATAACCATTGGGCGTTTTTTAATACTTCCTACGGCAAGGATGGCTACTTGTGGCTGATTAATAATAGGCGTGCCCATTAAGCTGCCAAAAGTACCTACATTAGTTAATGTAAAAGTACCTCCTTGGGTATCGTCTGCTTTTAATTTGTTATTTCTAGCAGCATTTGCTAGAGCGTTTACATCTTTAGTTAAGCCGATAAGGTTTTTGGTATCTGCATTCTTAATTACAGGAACAATTAAATTACCACTAGGTAAAGCCGCTGCCATACCAATATTGATATCTTTCTTTACAATGATTTTATCACCATCTACGCTACTGTTGATCATTGGAAACTTACGAATACTTTTTACGATCGCTTCAATAAAAATTGGTGTAAACGTAATTTTCTCATCATATTTAGTTTGGAATGATTTTTTAGCTTTTTCTCTCCAGCGAACAATATTTGTAACATCGGCTTCTGTAAAACTTGTTACGTGTGGAGAGGTGGCTACACTGCGTACCATGTGCTCTGCAATTAGCTTTCGCATTCTATCCATCTCAATGATTTCTACATTACCACTGTGCGGTACTGCTGCTGCTTTAGGATTTTGAGCTACAACAGGAGCTGCAGGGCTTTCTGCTACTACAGGGGCTGCACTTGGCGCATTCGCTACTGGAGCAGTATTGCCTCTTTGAGCTACATAATTTAAAATATCTTTTTTAGTTACTCTTCCTTCATTGCCTGTGCCAACTATGTTTTCAAGCTCACTCATACTTATCCCTTCTTGAGTAGCAATATTTAATACTAATGGAGAATAGAATTTGTTGCTAGTAGTAGCAGCACTAGGTTTGGGAGCAGCTACGGGTGCTGCATGATTAGTAGCTGTAGTTTGAACAGTTGCTTGAGGAGCAACTGGAGCAGCTTGTGGTGCCGCAGCAGCGCTATCAGCACCTGCTTGAATACGCGCGATAACAGTACCTACTGGGACTACATCATTTTCTTTAAATAAGATTTCTGTTATCGTACCTGCACCTGTAGAGGGTACTTCACTATCTACCTTATCTGTAGCGATTTCTAAAACGGTTTCATCCATTTTAACAGTGTCTCCAGCTTTTTTGTGCCATTTTAGAATGGTAGCTTCTGTTATACTTTCTCCCATTTTGGGCATTACCAAATCAACTATTGCCATATAAATTTTAATGGTGCTTTAATTATAAATT
>JBDHYE010000308.1:0-2616 GCA_039811245.1 Chitinophagaceae bacterium
TAAAATTGGTGCTATAATCATAAATATTGGTTGCTACTAACTCTCTAAACTCAGGACGGTTAAGGGTTTGAGAAGCACCCATACGAAGTTGAGATTGATCATTTACACTATAACTTACTAAGGCTGAAGGGAGGATATTCATATTGATTTTTTGAAGTACTTCTTTTACTTGGTCTATTTTTACTTCTTGCATATTATAAGCTGCACGCGCTCCCCACAACACTTTCAGCTTATTGCTCACGCTGTTTTCTAATTGAGTATAAGCTTCATATAATTGTCCAAAACCTTGATAGCTCACAGAGTTATTACCAATCTTGGCAAGTGTTAATTGATAATTATCGATATTGCTAGCATTAAAAACGGAATTAAAATCAGGCTTAGCAACATTTATAAACTCTCCATAAGGATTGGTACTGGCATAACCCAAGGCTATGATAGAAACATCTTTTGCTCTTTGAATAGTACTTAAACCTACCTTAATGCTTTGTTCTTTTTTAAACCAATTAAAAGTATATTTATAGTTTACTTGCGATTGCAATACACGTTCAAACTGTTTTGAAAATACTCTACCAGCATCTTGTACTATGGGAGAATTTTCATTATTTAGTTTTCGATAATAGCTACTATCCTCTTTTTGTACCATGGTCAAAATATTCTTATCTGGTTCTAGGGTATAAGTATAAGAGTGGGCAATATTCCAATCCAATTCACTTTTAGTATTGATTTGATGTGATCCAGATAATGCATTATTTAAAAAACCATTCTGTTGTGTTTTATTGAAATTGCTTAGAAAATAAGGATTACCACCTCCATAAGTTACCCCATTCACCAAACCTACCGTTTGTGCTCCAGTATTATAAAATAAGTTTCTAAATGCAATTTTGTTTTTAGGATTAAATTGATAATTCACATTGGCTAAAACACTCCATTGGCTTTTTTGTTGATACTCCACAACACCATTACTGTCTAAAGCATTTTTATTAAAATCGTATTGTGCATTAGTGGCATTTTTCTTTGATGTGCCATTCTGTACATTGACTGAAAAAATATAACCTAAGCGTCTATCCTTTTTAAAATAATGGCTATTGCCTAAGGTATATGTCAAGGATACATTACCAATACTAGAAGCTTTTTGTGCTTCGCCATAAGGGTTAGTAAAAGCATGTGCTAATTGTACTTTTTTATCGGCGCTTAAATCTTCTAAATTATCTTTATGCTGGTAGTAAATAGAAGGCAACTGTTTATCTTGAGCTAATACTCCTAAAAGTTTAAACCTTAAGGTGCTGGGATTTTTTAGAAACTCTTGAAAACTAGTAATACTATTAAATGTAGTAGATAAACTTAGTTCTTGGATTTTTTCAAGCGGATATTCTTTTGTTTTAGCCTCTATAAGTCCTCCTGCAAATTCTGCACTCCATTGTGGACTTGCTGTTTTATAAACCACAATCTTATCTAATACAGCTGCTGGTAAAATATCAAATGCAAAAGCATTTTTATCAGCTTCTGTACTAGGCAAGCGGCTTTGGTTTAAACTAGCATAATTATATCGTGAAGCCAAACCTCTCACTACTACAAATTTTTCATCTTGTGTATGTACGCCACTTACTCTTTTCAACACATCGGCAGCTTGGGCGTCGGGTGTTTTTTGAATTTGCTCTGCACTCACACCATTTGAAAACTGGAGCATATTCTTTTGCTCCAAGTACAATTCTGTTAATGACCCTAAACGGCGTTGTTGTGATATTACACGCACTTCAGCCAACTGATTTTGCTGATTAGATAATTGTATTGTCCATAAACTATCTTGTCTCCAATTTTTTGTAAGAAATTTTATAGTATCGGCTTTAAATCCTAAAGCTGCAATCCTACATTGAAAAACATCTTGTTTCTTTAATTGTAAAGAGAAAAATCCGGCACTATCGGTATAGGCTCCTTTTGTAGTACCTATTATCTGGATACTGGCTTCTTCTATCGGATAACCTTGATCATCTTGTATTTTACCTTTCAGAATAAAGTCAGACGCGTTCTGAGCAAGGCTTTGAGTAGTGCTTAATAGCAGTGTACTAATACTTAAAACGAATAAACTTTTAATTTTTTTGCGCATTTATGGTGTTAATAATCTATTGTTGTAAGATTATAACGCAAAAGTATTAGGGCAATATTAGCTTAAGGTTAAGCCAATATTATCTAAATATTAAGCTTAAAAAAGACGGCACTATGTTTAGATTGAAATGCTTCTTTCAATCTATCATTAGTAATGATTCAGATAAAAAATGATCAAAACGATTTACGTTTTTGTTGAAAAAAATCTTTGAGTAATTGTGCACACTCATATTCTAAAACGCCATAATTAAGCACTGTTTTAGGATGGAATGGCGTATGATCTGTACAGTGTTTACGATACCCATTTTTTAGGTCACTTGCACCATATACTACGCGCCCTATTTTAGACCAAAATAATGCGCCACTACACATCAAGCAAGGTTCAAGAGTTACATAGAGTGTTGCCTCTGTTAGATATTTAGCCCCTAAAGTATTACAAGCAGCAGTTATCGCTATCATTTCTGCATGGGCTGTACTATCTCCTAACTGCTCTACTTGATTAAAACCCTTACC
>JBDHYE010000309.1:0-2616 GCA_039811245.1 Chitinophagaceae bacterium
GGTTTCTTGCATTTTGCGTCCACCCAAAGACTGCCCTTCGGGTTTGGCGAGCAAGGCCTCGGCCTTGGCAACGAGTTCTTCACGCACCTGATCGGCGCTCCAGCGCTGCCAGCCTTGCAGTTCGCCCGCAGCCACCAGGGCCTGGCTCACCTGCTGCTCCAGACCGGCGTCGATATGGCGGCCATGGGTTTTAAGCACGGCTCGCAATTGGGTTGCGGCCCCTGCGCTGGCCTTGCCGTGGCCTTCGGCGGTTTCTGTCTCCAGCTTGGCCAGGGCCTCGCGCACAGCCTGCTGGGCTTTTTCCACGACCGCAGGGTCGATTTTGGGTTTGGCCGGCTTGGCTGCCTGCGCAGCCGCATCGGCTTCTGAAGGCAGACCGCGGGCAACGCGCAACTCAGCGGCAGCCACCGTTTGCGCCAGTGCGGCCTCAAAAGCCTCCCACACCACCTGCAACTGGCTGCGCGAAGCATCCAGCAGGGGCGGAAAACGCGCTTCCACGCTGGGCCAGCTGGCGTCACCCGTGAGCTGTTGGGCCTGCTCTTGCCAGCGGCTTACGTCCACGCGCAGCAATTCCAGGGCGGCTTGGGCGTCGGCCCAGGGTTTGGTGGACAGCACCTCGATGCGCTGCGCCAGCAGCACAGCGGCCTCGCGCTGCACCTGCACGCGGTGCTGCAGGTCTTCAATCACCTTGACCCGCTCGGCCAGTTGCACCTTGAATGCCGCCAGGGGTTCGCGCGAGAGCGGCGCGCCGGCTTTGGCGGCGTCGCGCTGCCAGGCCAGGGCGTCGGCAATGTTCAGGCGCGAAGCGGCCAGCAGCGCCTGGGCCTTGTCGGCCCATTCGGCGGCAATAGTTTCCTGGTTTTTGGCGCGTTTGCGTTCATCGATGCGTTCGCGGATGGCGCGGGCCGCGCCTTTGTCGCGCACGCTCAATTCTTTGAACACTTCTTGCAGTTGCTCGTTACTGGGTTCTTGGGCCAGCCAATCGCGCACACGCGCGGCGCGCTCGCCCGAGGTGGCCGCAGAAAAAGCGCCGCCGGTGAGCGCATCCAGCGGATGCGCCTCAGGGGTCTTGGCCGGGGCCGGGTTCACTTCAGGTGCGTCGGACATTTTGCTGCGGGAGGAAAAAGGAAACATGGGATTTTCAAGTGCGTACACCCCCGGCAAACCAACGGTATTTGCCAGGGCGAAGCGGGTATTTTCGCCGGGATTTTGCCAAGCCCCAAAAAACGTTTCAGGCGCGTGCGAAAAACGTCATGGAGTGGCCAAGGTCAGTTGGGCGCGGGGCGTCCAGTCTTTCTCGGTGGGCTGGGTGTTCACCGCCCCTAAAAACAAACGGTCGTTGGGCACCTGGTGCGCGGCCAGATAGTCACGCACTGCCACACCCCGCGCTACGGCCAGTTCACGCATAGCCCCTTCGGGCACGGCGATGCTGGCCAGCAAAAGGACCTCCATTTCGGCCAGCGGAATGTCTTTGGCCATACCCACAAGGTTGCGCGGTTTGGGGATATCGGCGCGCAGGTACACCTCTTTGAGCAGGGCGGGGGCCTCCTCGGCCGCCACCGGGGCCACACCCTCGGCATCTTTGCCTGCACGCACGGCCTGACGGCGTTTTTGCGCCGCCAGCAGTTTTTGCAATTGCGCTTTTTTCCAGCCTTCGCGTTCGCTGGCACCCAGCGCCTCCCCCACCACCGTCATACGCAGCGCGGGGCGGTCGGTCAGGGCTTTGGCCACTTTGTCCAGACCTTGGCGGGCGGCATCGTCCAGTTGGGCACTACCGGGGGCAAACGCCACCGTGCTCAAATCGGCCGAGCCCCCCAATGCACTGGTGAGCAAGGCAAATGGCGCGGTCACGGCCTTCATGATGAGGTTGCCGATGATTTTGACAATCACCGGCCCCAGGCGAAATTGCGGGTCGTTGAGCGAGCCGCTGATGGGCAGATCCAGGTCGATCACGCCGTTGCGGTCGGCCAGCAAGGCAGTGGCCAAGCGCACGGGCAGGCTGGCCGGGGCGCCTTCGACCGGCGCACCAAAGGTCAGTTGCTTGAGCACCAGTTTATTGCTGGCCGTTAGCTGCCCATCGGGCTGGATCTTGTAAGCCACATCCATGCTGAGCTTGCCGCGTTCGATGCCATGGCCTGCATATTTGACGCTGTAGGGCGACAAGGGGGGTAATTCCAAGTCACGCATCTTGCCCACAATGTCCATCGCCAGCGGGCGCGCCAAGGGGTTGACCTGGCCCGTGATCTCCAGGCTGGCCGTACCCTCAGCCCGTCCACGCAATTCCAGGTCGGCCAGGGCAACGGCACCCCCCTCTGCCGGGGGCTCGGACGAAAACGCACTGATGCGCCCCGTCAGCTCACTCAAATCCGCCGTGTAATTGGGCTTGATGAAGTAGTCTGAAAAGCGCACCGTACCACCCGTGAGCGATACCGGCCCAAAGCGCACTATGGGTGCCTGGCTGGGTGCGGCAGCAAGCTGGGTTTTTTCGCTTTGGGCGGGCGCGGCAGATGAAGCGCCCGGTTGCGGTTCTGTGGGGGGTGCAGGCTCTGCCTGGGCCCCAGCGGCGTCGCGCAGCACATCTTGCAGGTTGATGCGGCCGCTCTCTTGCACGATGAT
>JBDHYE010000310.1:0-2602 GCA_039811245.1 Chitinophagaceae bacterium
ATTGTAGATGCTACTACCGGCATTACACACCTAGACGATGATATGGCAGATATATTACGCCGTAGTACCAAACCCCTATTTTTAGTAGCGAATAAAGTTGATAACAATGCACGGCTTTTAGATGCTAGTGAATTTTATGCCATGGGCTTTGACCAACTATTTTTTATTTCATCAATATCAGGTAGTGGTACAGGAGAATTGCTAGATGCTGTATGTGAGGCGATACCCGCTGATGCAGTGGCAGCAGGTCCAAATGTGAAGCGAAACAAATCGGCACAAAAATCGGATAAATCTATTGAAGACGAATGGGAAAATACTCAAGATACTGACCTCATAGATTGGGAACAAGCCGCCTGGCAAGACGATGATAAAGCCGTAATGGATACTCAAGACTATTTAAAAATTGATGAAGAAAATAAAATAAATGAAGACGAAACCTATATCCCTAAAATAGCCATTATAGGGCAACCCAATGCCGGAAAATCTACCCTATTAAATGCACTAACCGGTGAAGAAAGAACCATTGTGAGTAATATACCGGGCACAACCAGAGATAGCATCCATACCCATTATAAGCTCTTTAATAAAGAGTTTGTATTAATTGATACCGCAGGTCTAAGAAAAAAGAAAAATGTAAATGAAGATTTAGAATTTTATTCGGTGATTAGAGCCATCAGAGCTATGGACGAAGCCGATTTGTGTTTATTGGTAATAGATGCAGTAAACGGTATGACCATGCAAGACCTTAATATCTTTAGCTTAGCCAGTAGAAAAGGAAAAGGGATTGTTATCTTAGTTAATAAATGGGATCTGTATGAAAAAGAAACCAATACGGCTAGAGATTACACTAAGAAAATTCAAGAAAAAATTGCACCCTTTAGTGATGTACCCGTATTGTTCATTTCAGCAAAAGATAAAACTAGAATTTACCAAGCAGTTGAAAAAACATTAGAAGTGTATGAAAACCTCAATAAAAGAATCGCAACTTCTAAATTGAATGAGACGATGCTTAAAGAGATTCAACGCTACCCCCCTCCTATGACTCGTGGACATAATGTAAGTATCAAATTTGTAAGACAAGTACCTACTAAAATTCCTTCTTTTGCATTTTATGTAAACTATCCTGATGCATTATCTAAAGCTTATCGCAACTTTTTAGATAATAAAATTAGGAGTCATTACAATTTTACAGGCGTACCCATACGCATCTTTTTTAGAAAAAAATAAGTAGAAATTTAAACCATGAAAAGCAAAAGTCTTAAACAGAATAAGGTCAATATTATCACTTTAGGTTGTTCAAAAAACTTAGTAGATAGTGAAGTATTAAGTGGTCAGCTATCTGCCAATGCCATAGATGTAGTACACGAAAACACAAAACTAGACCACAATATTGTGGTAGTAAACACCTGTGGATTTATAGACAAGGCTAAAGAAGAAAGTATCCAAACCATACTTGAACAAGTACAATTAAAACAAAAAGGCAAGCTAGACAAAGTATATGTTACAGGCTGTTTAAGTGAGCGTTACCGTAATGAATTAGCTAGCGATATAGAAGAAGTAGATGCATGGTTTGGTACTATGGAACTACCCTTACTTTTAAAAAGTTTAGAAGCCGATTATAAAAAAGAATTGATTGGTGAGCGCCTATTGGCTACGCCTAAACATTATGCCTATCTTAAAATTTCTGAAGGCTGTAACCGTACCTGCTCTTTTTGTGCCATTCCATTAATGCGTGGTGTTCATACTAGTAAGACTATTGAAGAGATAATAACAGAAGCGAAACATCTTGTACGCAAAGGCGTAAAAGAAATCATGCTCATAGCGCAAGAGCTTACTTATTATGGTTTAGATATTTATAAAAAAAGAGCCCTACCCGATTTACTAAAACATCTTAGCGATATTGAGGGCTTACATTGGATTCGCTTACACTATGCTTACCCTTCAAAATTTCCTTTGGAAATTTTAGATGTTATAAAAGAGCGCCCTAATATTTGCAATTATCTTGACCTGCCCTTGCAGCATGCCTCTGACCCTATGCTGAATGCTATGAAAAGACAAATTCAAAGAAGCGAAATGGAAGAACTCCTCTTCACTATTCGCGACCGTGTACCCGATATCGCATTAAGAAGTACGTTTATTGTAGGTTTCCCAGGTGAAACGAGAGAGGATATTGATGTTTTGAAAGATTTTATAACACAACAACGCTTTGACCGTGTAGGGGTTTTCACATACTCGCACGAAGAGAACACCAGTGCTTATACTCTTGATGATAATATCCCACAAGAAGAAAAAGAAAGCAGAGCTCAAGAAATTATGGAACTACAACAAGATATTTCTTACGAAAAAAATCAAAACTATATTGGCAAAACGCTAAAGGTATTGGTAGATAAAAAAGAATCGGGTAGATATCTGGGTAGAACAGAATATGATAGTGTAGATGTAGATAATGAAGTAATCATTAATAGTAGCAAAGCCTTAGAGATAGGCTCTTTTGTAAATGTAAGAATTGAAAAAGCTTACGACTTTGATATTGAAGGAACAGTAGTAAATGAACCATAAATAGAATAAAATGATGACTCTAAATAATGTTTATAGACCTGCT
>JBDHYE010000311.1:0-2590 GCA_039811245.1 Chitinophagaceae bacterium
ATACAATATTACAGAGAAGTTTTAGTATCTGTTTTAAATGTCAATGCTATAATTTAGTATTAAAATTGTTGTTATTTGTTTTAAGGGCATTGCTCACTAGTTCAAACAATTTATAAAAAATCTTGTCCTATTCTTTAAATGGTTCTATTTTTGCACATTTGTGTAACGGTATTCATGCGTAGCTTATCAAATTTTCTTTTCAAAACTTTATTCATAGCAAGTCTTGGCTTGTTGATTCATGCTTGTAGCAATAAAAATCAAGAAGTAACTCAGCAACCACAAGATGGACCTTTTGCAGATAGCAGCATTTGGGCTATTACAAAAGAGATCATTAAAGCACCCAATCAAGCAGATTTATACTTCAAAAGAGCACAAGCATTTCAAAAAATAACTCAAGATTCTCTTGCACTTGAGGATTATTACAAAGCCATCTCTTTAGATTCTTCTAAGGCTATGTATTATTCGGCAGTAGGGCAGTTACTCTTTGAACATAAAGACATTGAAGGCTCAGTAAAATGGTTTAAAAAGGCCATCGAGCGCGATCCACTAGATCCTTTAGCACATTTGAAGTTTGCTAAAATGTTACTTTTTGTAAACGACAACCAAAAAGCATTTGAAGAAATCAATACGGTATTGAGAGAAGACCCATATAATCCAGAAGCCTATTTTTTAAAAGGAATGGTTTATAAAAATCTAAATGATACGAATAAATCAATTTCAAGTTTTAAGACAGCCCTTCAAGTGAACCCAGATTATGCACCGGCAAGCCTTCAATTAGGAATGATTTATGCGGTATTACATCAAGATATTGCCACTCAATATTTTCAAAATGCATTTCAAGCAGACAGCACTTTAATGGTTGCGCTTCACGGTAAGGCAATGTACTATCAAGATAAAAAAGATACGCTTAAAGCTATAGATGCTTATCAGTTGATCCTTTCAAAAGACAGCAGCTATACACCTGCTTATTTTAATTATGCATGGTTGCTCATGCAGAAGGATTCTTTTCAAAAAGCAGAATACTTGCTCACGCAAGCCTATCATTATGACAGTAATGATGTAGAGCTCACTTATAATAGAGGTTTATGTAGAGAATTGCTCAATAATAAAGCCGCTGCACTACAAGATTATCAAAGAGTATTAACATTAGACCCTGCTCATCCAGAGGCACACACAGCAATAGCCCGTTTAAAACCCTAAAATAATTATGCAAAAAACATTAATTGCCCCTTCCGTACTTTCTGCCGATTTTTTACAATTAGGTACCGCTGTTGAAATGATCAATAACAGCAACGCTGATTGGTTTCATATAGATGTAATGGACGGTAGATTTGTACCTAATATTAGTTTTGGTTTGCCCGTACTTAAAGCCATTAAAACTAAAGCACAAAAGCCATTAGATGTACATTTAATGATTGTAGAACCTGAAAAATATTTTCAAGATTTTAAAACTGCCGGTGCTGATATTTTGACGGTGCATTTAGAAGCCTCTACACATTTGCATCGTAGCATTCAGGCTATTAAGAGTCTAGGAATGAAAGCCGGTGTAGCCCTTAACCCACACAGCCCTATACATTTATTGACAGATATTATTCAAGATATCGATTTAATCTGTATGATGAGTGTGAACCCTGGTTTTGGTGGTCAAACATTTATTCCTCAAACTTTAGCTAAAATTAAAGCTGCTAAAGCATTAATTGAAGAAAAACAGGCGAGTACTTTAATCGAAATTGATGGTGGTGTTACTTTAGAGAATGCAGCAAGTATTATCGCTGCTGGTGCCGATGTGTTAGTAGCTGGCAATACTGTGTTTTCTGCATCCAATCCTACTCAAATGATTGCCAATTTAAAAGCACTCTAGTAATAATTAAAGTAAAATTACGTTACTAACTGTTAATGAAATTTTTTGTAAAAACCTTATCCTATTTTCTAATTGGCTGTTGTTATTTAATGCCTACCCAAGTTTGGGCACAAGAGGCATTGGCTACACTTAAAGGTCAAGTGAAAGATGCCGATGGGCAAGCATTTAAAGATGCTCATTGTGGGTTTCAAGGTACTAATATTGGCAGCAGTACAAGTAGTGATGGGCAGTTTGAATTTAAAGTGCCATCGGGTACTTATACATTTCAAGTAGGGGCTTTGGGCTTTGAAAACTATACTAAAAAGATTCATTTAAAAGCAGGTGAAGTAAAATCGATCAATGTAAAACTCATAGCTAAAGAAATAGCATTAAAAACTTTTGAAAAGAAAGATGATAGTAGGAAAACAGAAGCAGGAACCATATATATAGACCCTGGTAAAGCGAAACAGATTGCTGGTCCTATTGGTGGTATTGAAGGGATACTGAAAACATTAGTAGGAAGTACTAATGAGCTTACTTCTCAATACAGTGTTAGAGGGGGTAATTATGATGAGAACTTGGTGTATGTAAATGATTTTGAAATCTACCGACCTTTTTTAGTAAGAAGTGGTCAACAAGAAGGATTAAGTTTTGTAAATCCTGACTTAACACAAGGGGTACAGTTTTCGGTAGGTGGTTTCCAAGCTAAATACGGCGATAAAATGTCAAGCGTATTAGATGTAAGCTATA
>JBDHYE010000312.1:0-2589 GCA_039811245.1 Chitinophagaceae bacterium
TTTGCTGAATCTATTTTATTCTTGCCTTTCCAAATTTTATCCCAAAGATTAGAGCTACTTAACATACTCCAAGCTATCTTTTTAGATAGCTCTTTAGTATTGACCTCTGCTACCATCAAAGCATTACTAGGTATATACTTAGCATGGTCTGGAATACTATGGCATGCACTTATACATAATAGCATTCCTATTATTGCAATAACAGGAAGTTTTTTTAAAATCATCGTCTATTTTGAAATCTTTCTATTGTATTGTAGATGGGTTATTTACAACACTAAAAAGGCAAATCATCACTTCCTTCTTGGCCTGCTGTGTTATTATTTTGAGACGTAAAATTGCTTTGAGAAGCCGCCGGTGCCTGTTGAGTATTATTATTTTCGTAATTATTATTATACGCATTATTTTGACCTGACACTGCTGGCTCTATTCTCCAAGCATCTAGACTTGTAATATAATTTACTCTGCCATCTTTTTCCCATTTATTACCTCTTAGGTTAAAACTTACTTTTATTTGATCGCCTATATTAAATCGGTCTAATATTTCACATCTGTTTTGAACAGCTTGTAACTTAGCATAATTAGGATAGCTTGAACCACTACCTTGTTCTGTAATATCAAGTACAAATTCTCTTTTTTTAAAGCGATCGTTTATTTGATTGGTTGCACCTTTTTCAATTAATGTGCCTATAATTTCTAATGCCATTTTCCGTTTTTTGTTTAAAAAAATATTTATGAATGGTCAAAGATATGAATAAGCATTGACATTTAGACTTAACTATGGATAGCAAATAAAATAAAAATCCCTTAATTAGAAAATCTAACTAAGGGATTTTGAGCTCTCAAAGAGAACTAACGAGGGAGATAAATGGGTCTCGAACCCACGACCTCCAGTGCCACAAACTGGCGCTCTAACCAACTGAGCTACTATCTCCGTGTTTCTTTGGGCTGCAAATGTAGCTTCTTTTTCTTAAAAAAATACTTTCTAAAAATAAATTTATTTCAACAATATTTTTCATAGGTTTGTTATATAAATTTTTTTTTAAAATGGGCGGTTTAATTTATTTTCTTTTGGTGGGTATTCTTAGTGGTTGGCTAGCAGGTAAGGTATGGCAAGGTGCAGGTTTTGGCCTTGTGGGTAATATTATTGTAGGCATAATCGGTGGGTTAGTAGGCGGTTTTCTTGCCGGCATAATTGGCATCAGTGCCGATAGTCTTATTGCTAAGATTCTTGTTTCAGCAGCAGGAGCTTGGTTATTGCTTTTTATATTAGCCAAATTAAAAAAGTAATTAACCCCAATTATATTGGGTATAAAATAAAGCCAATAGTGTTTCAAAGCTAGAACACTATTGGCTTTTTATTTACATCAGATAGCCTGAGACGGCTTTCTCAATAATCAAAAAATGCCGCCTTTTTATCTTATAATAAGCTAAAAAATATCTACCAACGATACCCTCTATGATAATGGTAATGAGGGCGATGATAGCGAGGATAAGCTTTTACATAAGGTCTTGGGTAAGTTTGAACCCATACTGGTCTAGGATTATAGGCATACCTAGGTGCTCTTTGATAATAACCATAATAGCAAGAGCTGAATGCTACCATTAAAAACAGTCCTAAGCTTATTAATAAGATTCTATTTTTCATTTTAAGTTATTTTAGTGTTCTATTTAATAAGACGATGAAGATTTTGAACTGTTTAAAAGCCTTTAATGCTTATGAAATATTTTAACACTTTGTCTAAGCAATGCCTTTATCTTTGCAGCTTTAATAAAGCCTATGAAAAAATATATTGCGGCAATGCTATGCGCGTTTTCAATTCTTCAAAGTACCTATGCGCAAAATTCGGATAGTGAAAGTAAAAGAACCGTAGTTGAGAAACCTTCGAGAGATTTTGTAATGATCAAACTTACCAATAGTGCTTGGGCTAATAAACCTGATAGTATTCACACTAAAGGTATAGGTCGTGGGGTTGCACTTTCGATAATGTATGATTTTCCGATTAAAAAATCAAATTTTAGTTTTGCTGTTGGGCTAGGTATTAGCGCTCAAAATGTATTTTTAGATAAACAATTATTAAATTTTAAAGATACCGGAAGCCAAGTATTAGTACAAAATACCACTGCGTTTAAGCGATATAAATTTACTACTACAAGGTTAGAATTACCTGTTGAATTGCGATTTTTTGGCAATAACAAAAATCGTAATACAGGGTTTAAAGCTGCTATTGGCGCAAATGTTGGTATGTTTTTAAGTAGTCATACTAAAGGGGTATCTGGCAGTGGTGGTTCAAAATTTAACGATAAAACCACTACTAAACGGTTCAATGAACAATGGAGTTTTGCGCCAACATTACGTATTGGGTATGGCAATTTTAGCCTTTATGGTAGTTATAGTTTAACCCCAGTATTTAAAGATGCTGCAGGGCCTGAGCTCTATCCAGTTAGTTTAGGTATTTGTATTACAGGTCTTTAATTTTTATTATATTTATAAAAAATTAGTGCCCAAACTACTATTTATATAAAAAATAGCCTAGCTTTGAGCTAATATTCTTTAACCTTAAAAATTATTAAAAAATGAGAAAAATTTAC
>JBDHYE010000313.1:0-2587 GCA_039811245.1 Chitinophagaceae bacterium
TAGGAAAAACATTGCCTCAATTTGCACTACCCGGTACACTATCGGTTATACAAGATGCTGCATATTTTGATACGACAACGAGCAATGATCAAGTGTATCCAATGTTTACTTTGGAGCAATATCTCAATGCTAAATCAAAACATACACAATTAAATTTTGTAAAAATTGATGCTGCTTTAGACAGCTCAGATTTAGAAACATTTTTTGAGAAAATAGATGCTACTGTAGTATGCTGCATCTATGCTCAAGTGGCTAATGCCATGCAATGTATGCGTGCAATGGCCATAAAAATGATGGAGAATAATATTAGCAATCCTATTGTATTGATGGGCATAAGCGATACTACTACTCCCGATCAACATTTGGTAAAATGGGCAGTAGATACCGGTGCTATTCTTTTAGAAGGTATCGGCGATGGATTGTGTTTGAGTTTTAGTAGTAGTGCAAAATTGGAAAATGTTTTAACTCAAGGTAGAACTTATTTGCCTGTAAAAGATGCTTGTCAGTTTGCTAACAATACTGCATTTTCAATATTACAAGCTACCCGTACCCGTATCAGTAAAACAGAATATATTTCTTGCCCCAGTTGTGGGCGTACCCTTTTTGATTTACAAGAAACCACAGCTAAAATTCGTGAGGCAACACATCATCTTAAAGGTGTTAAGATAGCCATTATGGGTTGTATTGTCAATGGTCCTGGAGAGATGGCCGATGCCGATTTCGGTTATGTAGGAAGTGGTCCGGGTAAGATTTCACTTTATAAAAATAAAGAAGTAGTGAAGAAAAATATCCCTTCTGAAATTGCTGTAGAGGAACTGATCCAATTATTAAAAGATAATAATGCTTGGGTAGAACCTAAAGAATAACGTTATTTGTGATTTAAAATTTATTTGCAATTCATACGATTGAAAACAATGAAAAAAAACATTTTTTTATCAGTGCTCTTGACGGGCTATTTGTTACAAGCACAAGCGCAAACTTATAAAGTAAAAATCGAAACGAATTATGGTCCTATTGTGATGGAGTTGTACGATGCTACACCCAAACATAGAGATAATATGGTAAAATTGGTAAAAGAGCATTTTTATGATAGTACATTGTTCCATAGATGTATCCCCAATTTTGTTATTCAAGGTGGTGACCCTACTTCAAAACATGCCACTGCCGAAATGCAGTTGGGCAATGGCGAAAATGGGTATCGTGTAGATGCTGAGTTTAATGATAGTTTGATTCACAAATATGGGGCTTTAGGTATGGCAAGAGATAATAATCCAGCTAAAGCATCTTCGGGTTGTCAATTTTATATTGTTACGGGTAAAAAACTAAGCGATGCTGAATTAGATAATTTAGATAAAAGACGTACTAGTCCTTATACCGCAGCACAAAGAGAGCTATATAAAACAAAAGGCGGTACTGCTTTTTTAGATGGTGGCTATACTGTTTTTGGAGAAGTATTAGAGGGTATGGATATTGTTGAAAAAATATCTAATGAGCCACGTAATGCTATGGATAGGCCTTTGAGCGATGTGAGAATGTTAAAAGTGACTTTGCTAGAAGCTCCAAAAGCCAAAAAGAAGAAAAAATTTCTAGGGATATTTTAAGAAATTTAAAGTATTTAAAAAGGGCAAGCAATTTATTTAAGCTTGCCCTTTTTCAATAGGTTTCACCTCCTAAGTGTTTAAGATAAGATGGCTCTTGAAATGACTAATTTTTGAATTTCAGAAGTCCCCTCACCAATAGTACAAAGTTTAGAATCGCGGTAATATTTTTCTACCGGGAAATCTTTAGTATAACCATATCCACCAAAAATCTGTACGGCATCAGTAGCAATTTGTACACTGATTTCAGAGGCATAATACTTAGCCATTGCCGATTCTTTGGTCATGGGTAAATTTTTATTTTTTAAATCAGCAGCTTGGTAGATTAGATTTTCGGCTACTTCTATTTTAGTAGCCATATCTGCTAGTTTAAATGAGATCGCTTGGAAATTGGCTATCGCTTGACCAAATTGTTGGCGTTCTTTAGCATATTTTACAGAGGCTTCATAAGCACCCTTGGCAATACCTAAAGCTAATGAGGCAATAGAAATTCTTCCTCCATCTAGTACCTTCATGGCTTGTTTAAAACCATCGCCTATGGCCCCCATTCGCTGAGCATCGCTGATTCTACAATTGTCAAAAACCAACTCAGCAGTTTCACTCGCACGCATACCTAGTTTATTTTCTTTTTTACCAGCAGCAAAGCCGGGTGTTCCTCTCTCTACAATAAAAGCAGTACTATTGTTTTTGGTATGAGGTTCACCTGTTCTACATAATACTACCGCTACATTACCTGTAATACCGTGTGTAATCCAGTTTTTTGTACCATTAATAACCCAATCGTCGCCATCTCTTGTAGCTACACATTGCATGTTGCCGGCATCAGAACCGGTATTGGCTTCGGTGAGCCCCCAAGCCCCAATCCATTGACCACTAGCTAATAAAGGTAAATATTTTTGTTTTTGTTCTTCATTGCCAAAATAGAGGATATGACCCGTACAAAGTGAATTGTGTGCAGCAACCGAAAGGCCAATAGAGCCGCATACTTT
>JBDHYE010000314.1:0-2585 GCA_039811245.1 Chitinophagaceae bacterium
GCTATCCAACCTAGTAAGGGGGGCAAAGCACCTGGTATGGCACCTATAAATACAGCCACAGGGTGAATGCGTTTCATTGGCGTATAGGCAAATGCATAGAGCAATAATGAGATAAAGCTTAAATACCCGGTTAATGGATTAAAATAGAAACCCAATAATAAAGCACCACCTATACCTGCTATTGCAGCAACAGTCCATGCTTCTGCACGGGTCATTCTACCATCGGGGATTGGTCGAAACATAGTACGTTTCATCATTTTATCCCCTTTATACTCTAATATCTGGTTAATAGTATTGGCACCGCCAGTGACTAATATACCACCAATGTATAGTAAAGTTACTTTAACTAAATCAAATTCTATTTTGGGAGCCAATAAATAAGCAATAACACTTGTAAAAACCACCATCATGCTAAGATTTGGTTTTAACAGCTGTGCATAATCTCTCAGCTTACCATTTAGTAAGGGCTGTTTAGCTTTATCTGATATCCCTTCTGTTCTCAATGTGTTTTATTAAAAAATTGTAGCAAAAATAAGAAATAATTTACTAGGCTTGCAGTTTTATTAAATTAAAATCCACAGTTTATACACCTTATGTTTAATCTTGATATGTTAGAGTAAATTTATTTATCTTAACAGAACTATTTATAAAGCTATCTATATTTTATTGTAGGTTTGGGAATTCTATTATTTTTATAGCCACTATGTTGAAACAAACTTTAGAGAAAAGAATTTTGCAATTCATTTTTTTGCTACTCCCTACCCTTCTCTTTAGTACCATACTCTTTAAGCTGGTTCAAAATTATTTTAGCATTCAAGATCAAAGCTACTGGCAACAAAGTTTTTATCTTGGTATAGGCATGATAAGTGCCTTGATATTTTATAGTTTTTCATTTCGATTCTTGCCTACTTTTAGCATATTACTCATCATTTTTTATAGCATTTATAAAGGGATAGATGCCACTGAATGGGGTGAATTTGATAGTTATTTTTATAGTATTCAATTTCTTATTTTTTCCACATTATTTAGTTTAGGTTGGCTCATAAGTGCTGGTTTTTTAAGGTTTCGATATACGCATTATCTGCTTGCAGCTCTTGTTTTAGTAGTGGGTATTGTTATGCTTGCTAAACAAAAAATTGTTTCTATTGACCAATTATATCTAGCCTTACTACCGCTCTTAATTTATTGTTTTTATATCCTATTTGCTGCAGAGCAAATCTATCAGCATAAAGACCTAACGAAAGGCTTATGGCTTATTTTAACTAAAAGAAGTTTGCTATTTCTGATCTTATTAGGCTTATCTATTTTCTTAATTTCTAAATATCTTCAACCTCAGTTAAAAGATGCCATAGCACAGGCCAACTCTAATGCAGAGCAAGGAGAAAATGGTATGCTCAAAAAAAATAAGAATGGCGATTTTGACCTAAAAGATTATTCTAGGCTAAGAGGAAATCAAAACCGAAGCAATGAATTACTTTTTGCAGCCCATATTGATAATTTTTTACCTGGTACAGATATACCCAATCCTGTGTATCTAACAGCATTTTACTATTCAAAATTTGATACTGCCTCTGAAACCTTTGAAAGAGATGCGAAACTGCCCAAGAATGATTTATTTGAACCGAATGTTTCAAAAATACCTTTATACAGTACCAAGACCGATTCTAGTGTGATTAAAAACGGCATGGCTGAAAAAGGGCGTAGAGTAATCGATATTGAAGTATATAACAAAATGCTATCGCCAGAAACCTTTTTAGCACCCAATATTGGTTTTTTTGTACAGCCCATAGCCATCGAAAAAGATTTTAGAAACACCTTTAAAAGTGCCTATAGGGCTAAGAGTTACGTGTCAGAACTTAACAGTGCCTATTTTGTGTACAATGCTAATGATATTGCCTTAAAGGTTTTTCAAGAGCAGCGGTTTAAAGTACTACGCCAAGCAGTCAATTATGAGCACACGGACAAAACATTTATGTCCTATTATACTCAAATGCCTAAAGATGCCAAATTTGAAAAAATTGCTCAATTAGCACATAAGATAGCAGATCAAGCACCTACTACTGTAGATAAAGTTATAGCCCTCAGAGATTATTTTTTATCTAAAGATGAACAAGGAAAAGCGTTGTTTTCTTATACCGACAATCCTGGCGTACCCGATATCCCTAGCGCATCTAAGCTTATGTATTTTCTTTTTGAAAATCATAAAGGCTACTGTGCCTATTATGCTGGTGCAACACTATTTATGTTAAGAGCCCTTGGGATACCTTCAAGAATTACGGTAGGTTTTATGACCGTAGATCGGAGTGATAAAAACAAGGGTTGGTATTGGTATTATGCAGACCAAGCCCATGCTTGGGTACAAGTCTATTTTCCAGGTTTTGGCTGGTTAGATTTTGACACTACGGTAGGCAATGATGATGCTCAAGAAAGCCCTACACCTGATGGTACACCACCGATGCAGCCACCTCACCCCTATTGGGTTGCAAAAGGCAATATCATAGCGATTGATACATCTAAGAAAACAGTGCAAATAAGCACTCATAATATCTTATTTAAAGACCATGAATATACCGACCATCAAGCTC
>JBDHYE010000315.1:0-2584 GCA_039811245.1 Chitinophagaceae bacterium
ATAGCCTATCCATCGATTCCCATTTTGTTCAAGTTTTACTTCATTCCAATCACCATTTCTGCGTATAAATGAATACTGCATTGGACTTACTAAAGTTACAAGATTACTCCCATTGGCATTTCCCCCTTCATCATAAAGAGCACAATAACCATTATAATCTACCATTAAACTATACCCCATGCTACCATTGGGGTTATTCACATCATAGCCGAATAGCAAGCCCATGTTTTTATTTGAACCAATACGAGTTTGGATAACAAAATCACTATTGATATTAAGATTTACCCCTTTAGCTACATAATAAGCCTCACTAAGGTTATCATTATAATCAATTTTAAAAGTACCATTGCTAATGACTCCGTATGCCAAATTTTTGCTATCCGCAAAGGTCCAGTTATTACGATTATCATTAAACTCTTCTACAAAAGAATAGTGCTCTTGGCGTGGAGCGACAGGGTTATGGTTATGCTTAACACAAGCATTAAAAGTGAGCAACGCACTAATACCCAAGAGTAATTTTAAAGTTTTCATTTTACAGTTGTTTGTAGATTGACCAAATATCTTAATTAGAGTTTAAATAATTTCTACTTCAGATGGTTAATTTTATTTAAAATATCAATTAAGTAGATAAAAAAATGGTTTTAAAGGTTTTCAAAATAGCTTATTGATTACATTTGCGCTATGAAATTACAAGAACTGTTTGAAATACTTAAATATACAATCCCTGCAATCATTGTACTATTAGCAAGTTATTTTATTGTGCAAAAATTTTTAATTACTGATTTAAAAAGAAAACAACTCACACTACTTCAAGAAACCCAAAACATTACGATTAGAATGCGTTTGCAGGCATTTGAACGTTTGAGTTTATTGATGGAACGGGTACATCCACGACAATTAATTCCAAGAATCTATAACTCTGGCATGACCGTATCTGTATTACAACATTTACTAACTAGTAGTATCCGTACAGAGTTTGAGCACAACTTAAGCCAACAAGTGTATGTGAGTAAAGAAGTATGGCAAAGCGTAAGACATGCTATTGAACAAGAAATAAGCATGATACATCAAATAGCACGCGAGATGGAACCTGAAGAACCTGGTAAAGTTTTAACTACACGCATTTCAGAATACCTTATGAGCCAATCTGATCAATTACCCAGTGAAATTGCGTTAAGTATCATTCACGATGAGGCTAAAAGAGTACTTAGCTTTGGTGCAGTATAAATAAGTACCTTAAATAAGCGTTAAACTTATATCAAAGCTTGTTGAATGCATATAATCTATGCTTATTTTATTTATCTTCGCCCACTTATAAAATCATATAAGCAACAATAGCAAAGCATTCATTATATCAATAAAATGCCAATATCACTTTTAGATCCACATAAAATACCTCAACATGTTGCCATTATTATGGATGGTAATGGGCGTTGGGCCAAAGAAAGAGGTAAAGACCGTATTTATGGGCATCATGAAGGGGTACTAAGTGTAAGAGAAATAGTTCAAACCGCCGGTAGTGTTGGGGTTAAGTATTTAACTCTTTATGCTTTTTCTACAGAAAATTGGAATCGCCCGCAAGAAGAAGTAGCCGCACTTATGGAGCTACTAGTAGCTACTATGCGCAAAGAGGTAGAAGCCTTAAATGCTAATAATGTTAAAATGCATATCATAGGCGACTTAGCAGCCTTGCCGTTAAATTGTCAAAAAGAAATGCAAGAGGCGATGGAAATCACTGCAAATAATAACGGTTTAAACCTAATTTTAGCCTTGAGTTATAGTGCTAAATGGGAGCTAACACAAGCTTGTAAAAAGATAGCTGCTGCTGTTAAAAATGATCAATTAACACTTGAAGATATTAACGAAGAGCGTATCCACCAACACCTTTGTACAGCTCAATTTCCTGATCCTGAATTGATGATTCGTACCAGTGGTGAGTGTAGAATTAGCAATTTCTTACTGTATCAATTAGCGTACTCCGAATTATATTTTACCCCTACTCATTGGCCTGATTTTAGAAAAGATCAATTCATTGCTGCCCTCATAGATTATCAAAACAGAGAAAGACGTTTTGGTAAAACAAGTGAACAAATAGAACCTCAAAAATAAATTTACTTTGAAGTATTTTAAACTGATTATAACTTTTTTTATTTCTGCTACCCTATTGCTACATAGCCATTTGAGTATTGGACAAATTGCCATGCCTGGCACTCAAAGTAATGCTTCGTTAGCTTCAAACACTAACACCCAAGGCCCTAAAGAATACACTATTGGGGCTATCCGTACTAAAGGGTTGCATTTTTTAGATGAAGATTTACTTTTAGCGGTTACTGGGCTAGCTGTTGGCAAAAAGGTTAAATTACCCAATGATGAAAGCATTTCTAAAGCTATTAAGAATTTGTGGAAACAAGAACTTTTTTCTGACGTTTCTATTGATATTGATAAAATAATAGACGATAAAGTTTTTTTGATCATCAATATTGAAGAGCGCCCTAGATTGAGCCGATATAATTTTAGAGGAATAAGAAAGAATGAAGCGCAAGAAATTAAAAATAAAATAAACCTTGTAAAAGCTAAAGTAGTA
>JBDHYE010000316.1:0-2578 GCA_039811245.1 Chitinophagaceae bacterium
TTATATTTATTTCATACCAAAGAGGGCGTGTCTAAAGCATTGCAGGCAGTACATAGAAGGGTACCACAAATGGGAGATTGGAATGAAGCTTTCCGTTTATTTGAAAAACATGAACTTACATTAAACACATACTATGCTGATTTTATAGAAAGTATAATTTTATTTGTTAAAAATAAAATTGAACTAATTCAAAATACTTGATATTGTTATATTTGCAAGGTATCTATCTTAAGAAGACAATATTCCACTATTTTGATCAAGTTTAAATGAAGAACATTTTGAAAAGAACCTTATTTTTAGCTTTATTTTTTGTTTTGTTTTTATTGGCTTGCCAGTCCAATAATGAACCTCTTGCTGCCAAACAAACAAACTTTAGTTTGGCGCCTATCGAAATGGGCGCATTAAAGGTTAGTTATACTGACACAAACAGCTTAGAATGGAAGCAAATAGCCCGCAAATTAGATTCTTTTTATGCTATTCAACAACGAATAGGTTTTAATGGTAGTGTACTTATTGGTATGAATGGTTATATTCTTTATGAAAAATATATAGGATATGCTAATAAAGCTGCAAATATTGTATTATCAAAAGATAATGCAGTACAATTAGCTTCAGTTTCTAAAACCATTACCGGGGCTGCTATTTTATACTTATATCAAAATAAATATTTAGATATTGACCATCCTGTGTCCAACTATATTAAGGACTTTCCTTACAAAGATGTAACCTTAAGAATGTTGTTATGCCATAGGTCTGGAGTGCCTGATTATAGCCATTTTGTACCCTTATTTAGAAAGAGCACTGCTCCTTTGTACAATGATGAGCTAATGCAAATTATCATTAAAAATAAACCTAAGATAGATTTTAAAGCCAATACACGTTTTAAATATTGCAATACCAACTATGCTATTTTAGCTAGTATTATTGAAGAGGTTTCCGAAATGAGTTTTGAGCGATTTCTAAAAAAATACTTTTTTGATCCACTAGGTATGACCCACACATTTGTATTTGATCCTGCCAATGGTCTGCCTGAAAATGCTACAATTAGTTATTCAGCATCGTACAGAGTACATCCTAATGATTATAGAGATGGAGTTTATGGCGACAAAGGTATCTATAGCACTGTTGAAGATATGTACCTTTGGGACCAATCGTTCTATAAGAAATTATTTATGACTAATGAAACCATGGAAATGGCTTATGGTCCTTGTTCTTTTGAAAAGCCAGGAATTAAAAATTATGGATTAGGTTGGCGTATGTTTTGTTATCCTGACGGTTATAAAATCATCTACCATAATGGTTGGTGGCATGGAAACAATACTTGTTTTTATAGGTTTATTAAAGAAAATTTTACTATAATTGTATTAGGTAATAAACATAGCAGCAGTATTTATAGACAGCCACAAGCTATATACAATATCATTAAAAATACAGAAACTGAGAATGGCTTTGATGAAGGGGCGGATTAAAATTATTGAATAATATGAAGGGAAAAATTGCAATTTTATTTTTAAGTCTATTGACAAGCATTAGCTATGCTCAAAATAAGAATATTAAAGATTCGCTTTTTATAGAAATTAATAACTCTAAATCTAGTATTGTACATCTTGTAAAAGAGCAAGAAACCAGTTTAGAGATAGCACAACAATACAACGTACCTGCTACACTTTTAAATCAAAAAAATAATTTGTCCTTTTACGACAGATTAGAAAAAGGACAGAAAATTGCAATACCTTTAGGAGTATATAATTACCAGAGTCTAACACCTAGTAGTACTAATTATAAAGCACTTTACTATAACAATAATAGAGGCTTTTCAATTCAAAAAATAGCCAATGCACTTGATATCTCTCAAGAAATTTTAGAAAAATTAAATCCTCAAACTAATAAAAATATACTATTGTGTGGTTGGGTTAAAATAGGTTTTGAATTACCAAGTTCTAATAAGGCTTCTTTGGTTGACAATACCACACATGCCCCTGCTGCAAGCCTTGCGCCTGGAGCAGTCATAAAATCGCAAGATACTACTAATCATATCCCCACTGAGTTTGAAAAGGTATTTAACTACCAAACCAGCAATGGTATAATATATGATTCTACTGCAGGAATGGTGGTTTTTTATAAGCCTCAATCTACTAAAAAGACAGATTTGCTCTATGCTTTTAGTGATGAAGTCCCTAGAGGGAAGGTAATTAAAGTAATAAACCCTTCTAATCAAAAATGTGTTTTTGTAAAAGTGATAGGAGCTTTACCTAAAACTAAACAATACCTTAATGCCAAATTAGGTGTTGATGGAAGAGCTAGAGAGCTGCTTGAAACCAGAGAAATTAAACTTTGGTGCGATTTGATATTAAAATATTAATTTATCGTTAAACTTATTTAAAGTTCTCATGTCTATGCAATAGAGTTATTTAAATTGTCATATTTTAATAAATTTCTATTTAATCAATAAAATTTTATTAATGGTTACGGTATTAATTGTAGGTGCAGGTAAGAGTTCCGCTTATGTAATAGATTATCTATTAAAATTTACATTAAAAAAAAGTAATTCTTGGCGGGTAATTATAGCAGATGCTGA
>JBDHYE010000317.1:0-2576 GCA_039811245.1 Chitinophagaceae bacterium
CTTTCTCTCACAGGGTTTAATGAAAATTCGGCTTACAATAATGTTGTTGCTAACGTTGGAGACATCGGCATTACTGTGGATGACCGGCCAATGCCTAACAATGAATATATAAACTTCAGAGTAAACCTGTTTAATAACACCGTTGTCAACGCCGGATACGGAATCCGATTATTAAATGGCTTTGGTACTATGGCAGCAGGTAGTCGGATTTATAATAATTTAGTTGTCGCACCCCGACAACCTGATACCAGATATATCAATGCATTCATTGTATTGAATGATGTTTCACTTGTTGATACATCATTCAATCTTTATATCAGGAATATCGATGGTGCCGGATTTGTAAATCCATCCGATCTCGATTTTCATTTATTGTCGCATTCGCCGGCTGTCAACTCTGGCATGGACCTATCGAGTTATGGAGTAGTTGATGATCTTGATCATCTGCACCGTCCGCAGGGAGGCATCTTTGATGTGGGTGCTTACGAATCATCTTATGTTCTTTTATTAGATAATACAGGCGATAGATTTGAACGACCAAATTATAACAAGTTGCAAATGTCAGTTGTCGCAAATGGGAATGAAATTATTTGCAAAATTGAAAGTGGCCAAGTTCAGGAAGTCAAACTTTCAACATACAACATGATAGGGCAATTGATTCAGGCAGAAATCAAAAATCTGAAAAAAGGAATTAACTATTTATACCTAAAAAGGCCGGCTGTACATGGCTTATATGTTTTTAAAATGACATCTTATTTTGAATCGGTAACGAAGAAAATAATTTTATGATAGTAACGCCAATACAAACTCTCATCAAAGTAAAAGATTGGAATGCATACGTGCATGTGCCATCTGATTACAACTTGAATCCTGAGAAGAAATATCCGACTATTATTTTCATCCCCGGACTTGGTGAAGTAGGAACAGATCCAAATCGATTAATTCAGAATGGTCCGGGCGCGTACCTGAACCATGGTTGGAGTGGTGAAGCGATGGGCGTGAAATTCATCATCATCAGTCTTCAGCCGCCAAACCAATGGCCAAATAGCTACTCGATTAAGCAGAGAGTTGATGAACTGAGAAAGCTGTACCGAATCGGTGATCTCAGTATGACAGGTTTGAGCATGGGTGGGTGGGCTTCTATGAATTATGCGACGGAATATCCGATGGAATTAAAAGATATTGTGAGTGTTGAAGGCGTTGATATAGGATATGGTCAAAATCTTAGTGTTCTATGGGGTGCTTTCGCAAATGCCGGCGGCAAGATGATCAACTTCGAGCAGGTCAATGACTATAGGGTTGGGGATAAAGCCGTCGCAGCAATGAATGTATGGCAGCCGAATTCAGCGCAATATATTCAAACAAATTTCGGAGGAGGAGGACATTGCTGCTGGAATGAGTTTTATGGCGGCAATGGGAAAGAACCGAGTAAGTTTATAATCGGTGGCAGTCTCCTGAACATTTATGAATGGTTGGCCGGCGCCTTCGTGCTGCCTGAATTTATAACCCGGACCGTAAAAAGAGGTAATGAGTTGACATGGCATTGCGAAAATGTGGAAGCCAGCGACTACTTCACTATTGAATCAACACAAGATTTTAAAACCTTCACGACTATTTCCCGGATTAACGGAAGTGGAAGCGATTACAAAATAACCTTATGATTTTAATAATTGTAATAGCGATTATTGCAGCAGCCGGAGCATTATTTCTTCTTAAAAATAGTAAAAAGAAACCAGACAGGACAGGTGATCAGGAAAGTGAAATTAAGGGTTACAGGATTAAATTCTTTAAGGACAATAAAGAAGTAGATTCTAAAATAATACGATGAAAAATGACTTGGCGGCATAATCTAACAACTTAAATTACCAGTTGAAAGATCGGTATTGTAAAGAGCCGGTATGCCGCCATTTTTTGAAACAATAAAATCAAAATAATATGAAAAAGAAATCAATTACTCCTTACTTCGTTGGCCTTGCGTTATTAGCAGCACTTACATTTTGGCTTGGTTACAATCTATTTTCGGGAGAAATAGATTGGTTCTACCATCATGCCGTCTGGGCCGGTATTTTTTTCATTGCTTCGCTGGCGTCATTTGTTGCCTTGTTCCGGTTCATCATAAAAAATACGTGAAATGAAAAAGATTTGGAGCACGTTGAAAAAAGTGGTCAAGAAAGCATTTTATTACATACAATTGGTGGATGGCATCTGGAGCGTTCCACTGGGATTCTTTCTTTTCTTTCTTTGCGGATATGTATTGAGCATATTTTTTGGCTATACGACAGGATTCTATGATCCTTCATTCATTCAACCATTATTCCTCGCTGCTACGATCGTGATAGGTGCTACGAATGTCGCCGTTGGTGGCCTTTATTTCACATTCCGTGGCTTATATAAATACTTGTATGGTGGTTATTATCCTGATAAAAAAACAGGACAAAAGAAACGAATCAATTTCTCAAAGTTAGATTTGAAAAAATTAGAACCATGGCAAAGAATTTTTATTGCATTTTCTGTATTCTTTTTATTCTTGGCTGCAACAATAATCGTTTATCTGAAGCTGGTATAGAATCAAAATT
>JBDHYE010000318.1:0-2564 GCA_039811245.1 Chitinophagaceae bacterium
TTATTCGTGATTTTGATTTAGCGGTAATTACAAAATTCAACCAATCATCAGATGGTTTTTGTTTACTTGAACTAATAATTTCGATTTGGTCACCACTTTTAAGGGTATGGCTAATGGGTACTAATTTATAATTTACTTTAGCACCGATACATCTAGCGCCTAATTCAGAGTGAATATCAAAAGCAAAATCCAATGCTGTAGCCCCTTTGGGCAATACACGCATTTCCCCTTTAGGGGTATAAACATAGATTTCTTCGGTAAATAAATCTAGTTTAAAATCTTGCATAAAATCAATAGTATCTTGCTCTTTATTGGCATTGATGACCTCTCTTAAATTTTGCAACCAAGAGTCTAGTTTACTTTCTTGGGGTTTGGCAGTGCCTTCTTTATATTTCCAATGTGCAGCGAGTCCTTTTTCGGCTATCGCATTCATTCTAGCCGATTTGATTTGCACCTCAACCCATTTACCAGAGGGACCCATAACGGTAGTGTGTAGCGCCTCGTAACCATTACCCTTGGGCACGCTTAGCCAATCTCTTAAACGGTCAGGGTTGGGTTTATAATAGTTGGTTATGAGCGAATAGACTTTCCAACATTCTTCTTTTTCTTTTTCGTATTCGGAATCGAGTATGATACGAATCGCAAAGAGGTCATACACCTCTTCAAAGCTTACGTGTTTTGTTTTCATCTTATTCCAAATAGAATTAATCGATTTGGGTCTTCCAAAGATTTCAAACTTCAAACCAAGTTTTGTGAGCTCTTCTTTAATGGGTTTAATAAACTCATTGATATATTTAGTGCGTTCGCGTTTGGTAGATTTTAAGCCTTCGGCAATGGCATTATAGTTTTCGGGTTGGGTGTATTTTAGGGCAAGGTCTTCCAATTCTGATTTTATTTCGTACAAGCCTAATCGGTGTGCTAGAGGGGCATAGATATAAGTAGTTTCATAGCATATTTTTAATTGCTTTTCGTGTGCCATACTACCTAAAGTACGCATGTTGTGTAGTCTATCGCCAAGTTTTATAAGTATCACACGTGGGTCTTCAGCCAGGGCAAGGAGTATTTTTTTAAAATTCTCTGCCTGCATAGAGGTTTCGGCATTGCTTTCAACTACATTGGCTATTTTAGTAAGTCCATCTATAATTTTAGCTACTTGGATTCCAAATTCTTGTTGGATATCTTCTAAAGTATAATCGGTATCTTCTACTACGTCATGCAGTAATGCACAAATTGCAGAGGTTACGCCTAGGCTTATTTCTTCAACCACGATACGAGCTACAGCCAATGGGTGTAAAATATAGGGCTCGCCCGATTTACGGCGCATATCTTTATGCGCATCGGCAGCCATCTCAAAAGCCCTCCGCAATAAGGGTTTATCACCTCTTTTAAAACGTGCTTTCAGGCTCCTCATCAAGGCTCTATACTCTCGTAAGATTAGTTTTTTCTCTTCGTCGTCATTTAATAGGTATGTGCTCATTCAAAACGTTGTTATACTTAATACCAAATTTAGGAAACTAAGTGGGGCTTAAAAAAAATATTTTTTTAGTAAGTCAAAGAATATTACTTTTGGGTGTTTCATTTTATATACGGTTTATTGGTTAATCGGCTGCTAGTCTTAGCAGTCGATTTTTTTTTCTAATTATTATCAACCAATTGTAAGGTTGTAAAGGGTATTGCGTTAGGGATTGCAGCGTAAATCCTTTTTGTGAGTTACGAACAAAAAGATTGCAGCGTAAAGCCCGCCCCAAAGGGGAACGCCCTAAAAAAATATAATAACATAAAGGTACTTAAAGCTTCTTGAGCATTTAAGGTATAGGCTACATTTGTTTTAACTCTGCTACTAAATCTTGCAATACTTTTTTTGCATCGCCAAAAAGCATAGAGGTTTTAGGTCTGAAGAACAGATGGTTTTCGATACCTGCATAACCGGGCTTCATACTCCTTTTGTTAACAATTACGTGATCTGCTTTTTCTACTTCTAAGATGGGCATACCGTATATCGGACTTGAAGGGTCTTCATTAGCTGCGGGGTTCACTACATCATTGGCACCTAGTATGAGCACAACATTCGTGCTTGCCATTTGGTCGTTAGCATCTTCCATTTCAAGAAGTTTTTCATAAGGCACATCGGCTTCAGCCAGCAATACGTTCATGTGACCGGGCATTCTACCAGCTACAGGGTGTATGCCATAAGAGATGTCCACACCTTTTTCTTCTAATAGTTTCTCCAGTTCGTGACAAATGTGCTGGGCTTGAGCTACAGCTAATCCGTAACCGGGTATAATGCTCACTTTATTGGCATAAGCCATTAAGGTAGCGGTATCGTTTAGGGATATTTCTTTATAGGTGCCTTGTGCTCCTGCTGTAGCACTAGTTGATCCTTGTTTTGAAGCTCCAAAAGAGCCTATCAATACATTTTTTAAAGATCGGTTCATAGCTTTGCACATCAGCATGGTCAAGATGGTACCCGCAGAGCCTACTAAAATACCGCCGGTGAGCATCACAGGATTATCGTATAAGAAACCGCCAAATGCGGCAGCTACACCAGTAAAAGAGTTTAATAA
>JBDHYE010000319.1:0-2555 GCA_039811245.1 Chitinophagaceae bacterium
CTGCCCTTTTTTAAAAGGCAGGATAAAATTACTTGCTAATATTTTTTTAAGAATAGGTTTAATCATTCCGTAGTGGCTTATTCGTTAGGCTTTCAAGTATAATTGCTCTAATTGTTGTATCATCTTGTCTAAACCAAAAAGGTTTACCACATCGTCAAAGCCCTTTTCTTTAAGTTGTTCAGCTAATTGAGGTGTTTCTTTTAAACGCATTAAGGCTTGATAAATCGCATCGGTCTGTTCGAAAGGTACTACTAAAGCATTTGATTCATGTACAATAAACTCTTGAGCAATACCCGATAAGGTAAAGATAGAGGGCACTTTAGCCATTAAGGCCTCGATATAGGTTTGCCCGAAGGCCTCGATATGGTCGTAAATAGGTACATGAACATAAACATCTAAACTTTTATACAAAGCTCCCATATCTCTTTCATATTGTACCTCTATCCTATTGGCTTCAGGTATTTGATACAATAAGCTTTTCAAGTAAGCTTCATCATTTCCATGACTGTTAGCAATAAGCAGTTTCGCATGAGGATATTTTAATAAAAATTGTTGAAAAGCCGGAATAATATATTGAATACCCTTTAGCATCGTATATCTTGCCACTACACCTACTACATAATCACCAGCCACAATTCCATATTTCTGCTTAAAATGTGCTATCCGTTCAGGAGCTACTTGAGCATATTCATCTACTAAAAAACCATGAGGGATAAGATGAATTTTAGATGCCGACACATGCTCTTTCTCGATCAATACATTTTTTACAAGTTGGCTAATCGCCACAATATCGGTAGCCATAAAGTTGATCCACTTATCGTACTTTACAGCTTTAGGAAAATATACATGATGGTAAGTAGCATAATGCCTTGTGTAAATTCTTTTCTTCACTTTTGTAAAGCAAGCTGCAAACAAGCCTACTAAATTGGCATCAAAAAGATGACAATGCACCAACTCACTTTTTTGCTTTCGTAGGAAAAGCCATGTTTTATAAATCGCTTTAGGTAAATCCTTTTTACTTTGATAGTCAATGCGTATAAATGGATATTGTCGTGCCTTTACAAATTGTTCAATCTCACTATCGCCGCTATTCAAAAACACAAAAGAAAGCTTCAATAGATCAGGATTGCAATAAGTACAAATCCACTCTAAAGCAATCATTTTACTCATATCAGAAACGATATAAGTAAGCTGTTTAGGTTTATGAGTCATTTTAAAAAAATAAATTTCGCCTTATTTTAAAATGCTTTTAGGGCTTGTACTACACGATCCACTTCGGCTTCTGTCATGTCATAATAAAAGGGCAATCTTAACAAGCAATCTGTATAACGATCGGCTTCTTTTAATTGCAGTTTGGTATCTTTATGAAAATCGCTTTTGTGCAATGACAAGTAATGAAATACCGGATGAATCTCTTTCGACTTGCAATATTGAATCGCTTTGGTACGCTGCGCTAAACTTTCAAACACGATATAAAACATGTGTGCATTATTTGTGGCATACTCAGGCAGATAGGGCAGTTGAAAGCCTTTCTGAGCGGCGATTGTACTAAGCATTTGGTGATACTGATTCCAAATTGATTTACGTTTGGATTGGATACGCTCTAAATTTTCTAATTGAGCATAAAGAAAAGCTGCTATAATCTCTGAAGGTAAAAAAGAAGAACCAATATCCACCCAACCATATTTATCTACTTCTCCTCTAAAAAATGCACTTCTATTCGTACCTTTCTCTCTTATAATTTCTGCTCTTGTTTTAAACTCAGGACGATTGATGGCAATTAAACCTCCTTCTCCCGAAATAATATTTTTTGTTTCGTGAAATGAAAAAGCTGCTAAATGCCCTATACTTCCTAGTGCTTGCTTTGTTCCATCAGGATTAATATAATAGCTATCTATGGCTTGTGCGGCATCTTCTATCACATATACGTTATACTTACTAGCAAGTGCCATAATAGCCGCCATATCACAAGCAATACCGGCATAATGTACGGGTACTATCGCTTTTGTTTTCGGACTTATACATGCTTCAATTTTAGAAACATCAATATTAGGATTTAGAGGATTGCTATCTACAAATACAATTTTAGCACCTCTTAATACAAAAGCATTACAGGTAGATACAAAAGTATAAGAAGGAATTATCACTTCATCACCGGGCTGGATATTGATTAAGATAGCCGCCATCTCTAAAGCATCGGTACATGAGGTAGTGAGTAAAACTTTTTCAAAACCGAAATGTTGTTCAAAATATTGATGGCATTTTTTGGTAAACATACCATCACCAGATATTTTTCCTGAGGCTACCGCCTCTTGAATATATAGAGTTTCTTTACCCGTCAAAAAGGGTTTATTAAAAGGAATCATTTTATTAAATTTTCTTTATTCCATAAATGAAAAATATGTACACAAGATTCAATCTGGAAGCCACTTTTCTCATACAGCTTACAGGCCGGAATATTTTCTTGCTGAGTTACTACCTGTAAAGTGTCAAAATTTTGAGCCATCGAAAAAAGTTCAGCTTGTTGTATTAAGCTTTGAGCAATGCCCTTACCT
>JBDHYE010000320.1:0-2555 GCA_039811245.1 Chitinophagaceae bacterium
CCAATGTGTGTGCAGCTATTGTGCTATACCTATAGAGCAGCTATTAACCCGCTCTAAAGCTACTCGATACGTGTACCCTAGGCAGTTAATTATCTATCTGCTGATGCGCTACTCTATGCTTAGCCCTAGTGCTATAGCCTTACACTTTGGGGTATTAGAGCGTAGCAGTGTGTATAAGGCTTACCATACCATTAATAACAGGCGTAGAGTAGAGACTACAGTACAGCAAGATATTAATAATATCACTATTAAAATTAATAATTATGTACCACTTACCCTTAACTATCGTACTGCTACACTTCAAGCGGTGGATCTATAGTGCAGCTGCACAATTAGAGCTCTGCACAATGCGCACGCTCATTGAAGAGCTTAAAAATAAACGCTACAAAGAGGCAGATTGGTCCTTCTTTGAACGAAGCTGTAAACAGTGCATACGCCGTAAAGAGATATACCTAGAGCTCCATAAAAATAAATAAAACACTTTAACTCATAACACACTCACACATCTTAATTATGACAACCACTAACACAGCACACTCAGACCTAGCTATGGCATACATAGCCTTAGAGCAGATAGTAGCAGACCCTAACCAGCCCCGCCACTATTATAACCCCATTAGTATGGATGAGCTTATACACTCTATACACGCCAGCGGCTTACTACAGCCTATACTTGTACGCCCTATATCCGGCGATAAATATATGATCGTATGTGGTGAGCGGCGCTATAGAGCCTGTAAGGCACTGTATGCACAATATAAGCAGCCAGTAGCCATACCTTGCACCATTAGGCACTTATCAGACCAAGAGGCGCTAGAAGTACAGATAGCAGAGAACCTGCAACGTGCCGATATTAGCCCTATGGAAGAGGCTACCGCCTTTAAGTCACTGCGTGATGCAAGTAATTATAGTATTGAAGATATAGCCCTACGCTTAGGTAAAAGTAGCCGCTATGTAATGCTACGCATACAGCTCAATGCGCTCATAGATGAGTTTAAAGAGATGCTCAATGCAGAAAAACTATCCTTATCAAGCGCTTATAAGCTCTGTAAACAAACAGTAAGTGTACAGCAAAGTGTGCTCAAGTACTGCCTAGAGCGCTGGGCAGAGGCTAATGATTGGCGCAATACTGCTGGTTTCTATGTGGCTAGTATTGATAATGTCATCAACGCTCAGAACCCCATACTAGCCGATGCACATTTTGATCCATTGGTACCTATTAATGATTATGATGCCTGTACACATTGCAGCTACAATACTGACAATGCCCCATTATTATTTACCGATGATGCTACTACGGCTAGATGCTTATGTGCGCCATGCTTTATAGCTAAGAATAACATACAGCTTAAGGCAGATATAGCCGATAGCCTTACAGATACTAACATAGTGCTTATATGCTATAACCCTATACGTAACCTGCCTGCTGCCCAGCGTGATCAGATCAAACACCTCAAGCAAAGTGGGCATAAGATCTATGATTATGATGAGTATGAGGCGGTAGAAATACCTACTGTATTAAGTTTTGAAGCTTGGCATAATGAACATAATGATAGCATTAGTACAGATTTACCCATTGAGCAGGCTTATGCTCAATACGTTGAGCAAGTTAATACAGCACATAGTGCCTATCTGCAAGAGCTCAATAAAGGCATGTGTCTTAGAGGGCTCATAGTAGGTGCTTGGAATGATAAGCTTATTGGTACATATATATCTGTAGTATTACCTGTAGCCGCTAGCCCTACTCATACTACAGCCGCTAGTAACATAAGCCCTACTAATGCACTGATACCTATTGAAAATGATAATGATGATATAACCACAGTAGAAGCTACTACAGATACTCTTAACAGCCTAAGCCCACAGGTTCAGTACGCCTTTGAAAATTATCATGCTACCCTTGTACAGCTGCTAGAACATAATATTGATGATATTGACGCACAGCGTGAGCTGCTAGAGACTAGTGCCTTGCTACTGTTCTTACTACTCTATGTTGATAAGCATTATGCTAATACCGCCGATTATCTACTATTACTAGGCGCTACTGAAGATCAAGCTTACAACAGCGCCCACACAGATACAGAAGCTAAGCTATATTATTGGTGGCATCTGTGTATGAGTGCTACGCCCTCTATGCTTAACCGTATAGTAAGGCGCATCATACTTACAGAGGCTAAGCAGCACCAGCATTATATTAGGCTTAAAGGCTTCTGCCACCCTTATATAGGCTTCTTAGAGCAGCTAGTACAGGCAGAGCTACCACAGTACTATGACTCAGTGTCCAGCACCCACCAAGCAGAGCTTAAAACACTTAATTATCATTATACACATCTTTAAACGCTTAATAATATAATGAACTACATCTATCAAATTAAAGCCTTCTGGCTGGCTCATGAGTGCTACCAATTTAGCACTAAAGAGATAGCTCTGTACTTCTATCTGCTTGAGCTAGCCAATAAGCTAGGTACGATGCATTTTAAACGTCAAAACAATAAAATAATGAGTGACCTTGCCATTAAATCTTACAAGACACTTGTAAGTACAAAAGAGCGCTT
>JBDHYE010000321.1:0-2548 GCA_039811245.1 Chitinophagaceae bacterium
GCATTGCCTTATTAGTACTTTAGTAGATATTCAAGGCAATTGTAGTATTGGAAATTATACCCGTATTTACAGCAATGTACATATTGGAGAATTGACTCAAATAGGTGATTATGTGATGTTGTTTCCTTATACCATTTTTACCAACGACCCTCAGCCGCCTTCCAACCAATTACTAGGAGCAGTAGTAGGCGATTACAGCATCATAACCATCCATTGTGCAGTATTGCCGGGCGTAAAAATAGGAGCACATTGCCTTATAGGTGCTAATTCCGTTATCTCGCGTGATATTGAGGCTTATTCTTTTGCTATGGGTACCCCTGCCAAAAGAATAAAAGATATTAGAGAGATTCCTTCTAAAATAAACGTGGGTGCAATGCATTATCCTTGGCCCAACAATTTTGACCGCGGTATGCCTTGGGAAGGTATGCCCTATTCCACTTGGTTAAATAAAGATATAGAGCAATAAGCATGAAGATACCATTTTTAAGTTTTGATGCAATGCATCAGCCTTTAAAAGAACAAATTGTTCAGAATTTCAAAGATTTTTTTGAGAGCAACTATTTTATTTTAGGAGCTAAGGTTAAGCAGTTTGAGCAAGATTATGCACAGTTTAATCAAGTAGCGCATTGTGTAGGTTTGAGTAATGGTTTAGATGCCTTACATATCGCCTTAAAAACATTAAATATTGGCCCAGGAGATGAAGTAATAGTGCCTTCAAATACCTATATAGCAACGGTATTAGCCATTTCTTATGTTGGGGCAACACCCGTTTTTGTAGAGCCTAAATTAGACACTTATAATATAGACCCAGAACGTATTCGTGCGGCGATCAGTCCAAAGACAAAAGCGATGATGCCGGTGCATTTATATGGTCAATGTTGTGAAATGGAGTCCATCATGGATTTAGCACAACAACATCAAATCTATGTGGTAGAAGATAATGCCCAATCGCAAGGGGCTGCTTATAAAGGGAAATTGTCAGGAGCTTGGGGGCATATTAATGGTACCAGTTTTTACCCGGGTAAAAACTTAGGTGCTTTAGGCGATGCTGGTGCTGTGACCACACAAGATGCAGCTTTGGCGCGTAGTGCTAAGCTATATCGTAATTATGGTTCTGAAGAGAAATATTATAATGAAGTGATCGGGCATAATATGCGCTTAGATGAATGTCAAGCATCAATATTGTCTTTAAAATTGCCTTATTTACACACTTGGACACAGCAAAGACAGCATATAGCGGCTTGGTATGCAGCCGCCTTAAGTGATATTCAAGAGATCGTATTGCCACAAACCGCCCAGCATGCCAGTCATGTCTATCACTTGTATGTGGTGAGAGTAAAAGATAGAAAAGCATTGCAAGCCTATCTTGCCACAAAAGGTGTAGGTACTTTAATACATTATCCCATACCGCCACATTTGCAAAAAGCTTATCAACATTTAGGTTTTCAACAAGGTGATTTTCCTATTGCCGAATTGATAGCCGATACCTGTTTGAGTTTGCCTTTATGGCCCGGTATGACAGAAGAAATGGTACATTATATTGCAGCACAGATTAAACAGTTTTATAGCCTAAATGCCTAAGGTAAGTGTAGTAGTACTGTGTTACCAGCATGCAGCTTATGTGCTACAATGTTTAGATAGTGTAGTAGCGCAACATTATACAGATTGGGAGTTAATCATTGCCGACGATGCTTCAAAAGATAATTCTGTAGCCTTGATTCAGGCATGGCTAAAAGATAAAACACAGTTGGATATTAAAACCAATTTTCATCAAACGAATAGTGGTCTGGCCACCATGCTGAATGAGTGCATTGCTTTAGCACGAGGTCAATATTTAAAATTGATTTCTGCCGATGACCTTTTAGAACCTGAGTTTCTTCAAGAGACCGTGCACTATATGGAGCAATCCACTGATGAACAATGCGGTATCGTATATACCAATGCGCAGTATATTAAAGAAGATGGCACTTTGGAAGTGAACAAGTTTTTAATCCCCAATGGAAAAACCATAGTACAGGGCTCAATTCGGAAAGCATTATCTTATGGTAATTTTATACCTGCTCCAGCGGTGCTGATTAAAAAAGCTGTATTTGATGTTATTGGTCCTTACCACAAAGACACCCGCATAGACGATTATGATTGCTGGTTAAGAGCCTCTAAGTTTTTTCATTTTTATTATATCCCCAAAGCATTAATTCGTTATCGTATTCATGCACATAATATCAGTCATCAGTTAGATTTAAGCAATGATTTATTGGCAATGCTTATCCATTATAATGATGATGGTACTTTAACTCAAGGAATCAACCAACAAATAAAAGATAAATATTATCAAGGACTAACACAGCTCAAGGTGATTCAAACCTATTGTCAATACCCTTATCGCGACCCATGGATGGCTTTTTGTTTAAAAAATAAAATACCCTATAAACTGTTTAGACTTATTAATAAATTCATTGGAGAACGTAACGCTTATGTTTCATAAAATCATCAACCAACTAGGGCCACATTCTAAAAAAACGATTGGCATCTTTTATATCTGTACCGG
>JBDHYE010000322.1:0-2544 GCA_039811245.1 Chitinophagaceae bacterium
ACTATTTGATGATAATTTTCATCGCGTGCAATTCTTAAAAATTCTAAAGCACTCTCCACCATACCCATAGCGGAATCACCATATCTGCTCATGATACGGTCGCTCAAAGAACCATGATTAGTACCAATACGCATAGCAGTACCATGTGTTTTACAAATTTTTACGAGAGGTAAAAAGCGCTCTCTAATGCGCTCTATTTCTGCTTGGTAGGCTGCATCGGTATAATTTAGTACATCAAATTTCTTCTTGTCCACATAGTTTCCAGGATTAATACGTACCTTCTCAACGATCCTTGCAGCTATTTCTGCGGCATTGGGTGTAAAGTGGATGTCGGCTACCAAAGGGGTGTCAAATCCTGCTGCCCTGAGTAGTTTTTTTATTTCTAATAAATTTTCAGCTTCTTTTTTACTAGGTGCCGTAATCCGTATAAGTTCTGCTCCAGCCTCTATACAACGGATACTTTGTGCTACAGTAGCTGCCGTATCCATAGTATCAGTAGTCGTCATAGTTTGTACCCTTATAGGCTGATGAGCCCCTAAACGTATTGAACCTATTTGAACCTCTTGTGTTGCTAAACGTTTATATTGCGTAAGTGATGGTGTATAATATTGAAGCATGATGATTGTATTATCCTAACAATAAACAGTTGCAAAATTACAGATTATCTCATTTCTGTATGCTTTTTTTATATCAGGCACAAAATATGGATAAACTAAAACTGTTTATGCTGATGCTTTCTAATTATTGTTCAATAAATGCAAATAGATTTACGAACAAACAAAATCAATTTAGAAGCTATTTAAGAAGAAAGAACAAAAAAAGGATTGCTTTAAAGCTGCATCGCCTTTGCCATTATATCAACAACATGAATACACTGAATAGGCAATTTATTTTGGTCAATATAGGCTTGGATATGCATCATACAACTTACATCAGTGCTCACAATATACTGGGCTCCGGTATCTAAAGCACTTTGAACTTTGTTTTGTGCCATACCTACAGATATGGGTTCATATTTTACGGCAAATGTTCCTCCAAAACCGCAACAGGTTTCGGCTTCGGTCATTTCTACCAATTCTAATCCCTCTATCATATGGAGTAATTGACGTGGCCCTTTTTTAATACCACATTCTCTTAATGCTCCACAGGCATCGTGATAAACTACTTTAGTATTTAGTTTTGCGGGTAATTGCTGTACCTTCAAAATATCTATTAAAAACTCTGTAAACTCATAAGTATAAGATTGTACTTGTTTACTCAATGCCTTTGCTGAATGGGCTTCAAACAGTGCGTCAAAGCCCTTACGGATATAACCAGTACACGAACCACTTGGGCTTACTATATAATATTCTTTATCAAAATCGTGTATAAATTTTGTTGCTACATTACATGCTTCATCAGAATAACCGGCATTGTATGCTGGCTGTCCACAGCAGGTTTGTGCGGGATTAAAATAGAGTTGACAGCCCAGATGCTCTAATATTTTAACCATGTTCATTCCGGTGTCGGGATAGAGTTGATCAACAAAACAGGGTATAAAAATTTGTACTTGATGCATTGTATTTAATTAGCTGCTTTAATTGTTCTATTTAATTGAATCATTTTGAGTGCTGCGATGGCAGCTTCTTCACCTTTATGGCCATGGGCTCCGCCTAGTCGTTCCCAAGCTTGTGCTTCATTATTTAATGTTAAAACACCAAAAATAATAGGTATTTTGCTTGAAGCATTTAATTGAGTGATCCCCTCTACTACCGCTTTACACACATAATCAAAATGAGGTGTACCTCCTTGTATCACAGCTCCAAAACAGATTATTGCGTCTGGACATATCTTACTATGTATGAGCGCTTGACAAGCAAAGGGCATTTCAAAAGCTCCGGGTACGGTATAATATTTAATGTTTTTAACTTGTTGTGCCTCAAAAATGCGTTGTGCTCCTTCTATTTGAGCACTTACTATATGTTCATTCCACTCGGTATGAACAATAGCAATAGCAGCATCTTGGATTTGTGTTAAGGTATCTAAAGATAATAAACTAGATTGTATAATCGAATTGGCCATAATCTTGACAGTTTAAATTAAAAAACCCCTTTATTGGCTAGCAAATAAAGGGGTTAAATAGGGTTACATATTTTTTATAATTGGCTAAGCCTTATTCTAAGACGCCCAACATTGCTAATGCTCTATCTACATCTCTACTTTGGAAACTACGAGGGAAATCATCTCTGATTTTTTTATAGGCTTTAATTGCATCTTCACTCTGGTTGTTTTGAATATAGGCTACTGCTAAGCGGTCTAAATATAAAGGTGTAAACACATCATCATCTTGATCGGCGGTAGCTTCTTTGTAAAATTCAATAGCTTTTTTAGCATCTTTGATTTCCATATAGGCATCACCTAAGAGCCCGGCTTTAGCATGACCTAATACAGTACCTTTAGGGTCAAACTCTTTTAAATGCTTAATCGCACCATTATAATCACCTAATTTTAGCATACAAGAAGCAGCATAATAATGGGCAAGATTTGCGCTGGGAGTACCTTCAT
>JBDHYE010000323.1:0-2544 GCA_039811245.1 Chitinophagaceae bacterium
AATTTTCGATAGGAAATGTGTCATGTAGAATGTACTTGATCGAACTAAACTAACACATAACACACAGGAAAAAAAAACGTGATTGAAAACGATAGACATGAGAATGTATTTTTTTCTTTTGCTTTTTATTATCTTTTAATTAAAAACAATCGTTTCGGTTATGATTATAAGGGTGCAGCAGTAAAAATTATGGACCTTGCTAAAACAACCAAAACACTTGTGCGAGTCAATGAATCTTATATTTACAATCCTGCACCTATTGGGCAAAAACGCATCGAACTAAGAATGGATACGAGCAATCGTTTGAGCTTTGAAAGTAGCGCTTCTTGGTGGGGTAGTAGTGATACTTCTAATTTGTTTTCTTTTGCAGCACCCTCTAGTTTTAAACTTAATGATTGGGCTATAGCTCATTGGTATGCCTCACCATTTGGTAAGTATCCGTTAAAGGTTACCAATGTTCGTGCATTAATTCGCAATTCTAAAGGATATGCATTTCCAGATTACTCCTTTAGACCCATGGAGGGTCTGTTTTTTGCCCTAGGGGGCGGTTCGTTTAGCCCTACTACATCATTTATCAGTTCTTCTAACGTCGTGGCATCAGATTTTACATTGCCAGACACTGGCGACTATGCGGTTATGGCCGTAATAGATGCGGATACCTTTAGGCCAGATAATAGTAAACTAAAGATTGTTGAGACTTCTAGCAGCCGTATTAGTATTGCCCCTAATCCTACACAAGATCAATTAAACATTGAAGGGTTAAAACAGCCTGTAGTCTTGCAATTGCTGGATATGAATTCAAGGATATTGTGGCAGAACAATGTTTATCAAAATACGTTTTCACTCTCATTAAAAGCTTATAGTGCCGGGGTATATTTATTACGCATTGTTGAAAAAGAGGGGAGTAGTACCCTTTTTAAAATTCTTAAAGAATAATGTTGTGGCAAGCATCTGGCATTATAGCCATTTCTTTTTTTCTAAGAATAATTTGAGTACTTGAGCATTATTGTAGTGGGGGTCTTTAGCGGCATAGAGCAAGCATACACGCTTGTGCTCCTGTAGTGCTTTTCTTAATACACTTTGTGCCTCAATATTGTGTTCTAGTTCTTCGTAATAGGCTTGTTTAAAATGCTCCCAGTTTTGAGGCTCGTGGTGAAAAGCCGTTCTCAATGCATTAGAGGGGGCTATATCTTTAAGCCATAAATCAATCTGTGCATTTTCTTTTTTTATCCCTCTAGGCCATAATCGGTCAATTAAGATTCTATAACCATCGCTGGTGGCAGGGCTATCGTATATCCGTTTTAACAGTAGAGCAGCCATCATTAAGAATATTTATGCAGTTAATTTAAAGATAAGATAAGCAAAACGGCTGAGGCACACTAACTTGATCATTTCTGCCCCTACAAAATACCAATGCAATTTAGATGGTGCTAAATGTGCTCCTGCAATAACCTTTTCGGCTCTGAGGTCTAAGGCGGGCAGCATCCATATTGTTTGTAATAATAAAAGGAATATGGGTACTAATAAGAATACCCAAGTAGTTGAACCATATTTGATATTACTAAAGAGTAGAACAGCTATGCTTATCAACGCAAAAGCCCATTCCATTTTGTTTAAAGCATTAAATATCAATCGCCCAATGCCTAAACCTAAACCCAATGTGATGCCGGGTGCTTTAAATTTAAGCCAAGACTCCATAAAACTAATTGCCAAAAGGCAGCCTATCCAAATAAATGAGCTGGCAAGTAAGAAAAATAGGGGTGTTTTCATAAAATGTTTTTAAATCCTGTTTTGCGGATATGTGCGATTTTAATTTGGAACATTTGTGCCATTTTACCGGCACGCCATTTGGCTTCATCTGCTATGGGGCCACTAAAGAGTTCATCTACGGTCTGTTTAAATAAATGCATCCATTGGTCAAAATGGTTTTTATCTACAGGCATATTGGCATGAGGTGCAAAGGGGCTCCCAAAATAACTATGGTCTTCTAATAAAACCGTTTGCCAGAACGCATACATTTTAGCAAGGTGTGCAGGCCATCGGTCTTGTATCCGTTCATTAAATAAGGGTGCTAAACTTGTATCTTGACGTACTTTGTCATAAAAAGTATCTACCAGTAATTTAATATGGTCTAAATGCTGTATGTCTGTTTTTGGATTCATTATTGTGGAGTGTATGAAATGTATGTAAAGTAATAGTACAATGCCCAACCTGCAAAGATAATAATAAGCACCCATACCCAAGCCGGGATACTTTGAGGGGTTTCACTACCTTCAATATAGAATTCTTGTGCATTGCCTTTACCATAGGCATTAATCATTAGCGGCAAAACACCGTCCACTATTGCATTTTCATGAATCCCTTCAATAGCTATTGCTGGGCCATTGCGTACTTCAAAGGGTACTTTACGAATCCCTTCTTTACCATTAGGGTCTTTACTTACGATTGTAAGTACATGAGCGCCATCTACTAATTTTGTTGTATCCAACTCAAATTTAACAGGCGATATAAATTCTGCAATCGGTTTAGGCTCATCGTCTAAAA
>JBDHYE010000324.1:0-2537 GCA_039811245.1 Chitinophagaceae bacterium
TTCATTTAGAAGTATCGTGTAAATAAATTAAAATGTTACAATTTTCAGATTTTTTAATAGGCCTCTTAGGTCTTATTGCTTTGCTAGTAAGTGCCTATCTTTTAGGTGGCCTAATGCAATTTATAGTTTTAAAAAGCCAAGCCAAAAAATTAGGGACAAATCCTAACGATATCGGGCTTTTTTGGAAATTATGCAGTGGTACTTTTTTACTCATAAGTCTCTTTGCCATTAGCACTACCCAAGGTAAAACGATGTTGTTGCTCTCGCCTTTGCTTATTTATGTTTTACAGTTTCAGTTATTAAAATCAGCTATAACTTATACCAGCTCAGCACAAAAATTTTTAAAGAAATTTGGCTTAGCAGCTTTGGTGCTCAATATATTGTTTTATGCTTGGGCCTTGTTTGATTTTCAGAACAACTTAAGCACTTTTGTATCGGGTGATTTTAATATTTATTATCGCATTGCTTTAAATATTGCTCATACAAGTATCGAAAACCCTGCCTTAGACCCTATCCACCCTGCAGCGTATGCAGCTCCTTATCATTTTGGTGATATATGGTTATATGCTTTGGTAACAAAGGTATTTGGTGCGAACCCCTCAATAATGTATCTCATTGCTTTTAGCTTTTTATCTGTAGTGTTTAGTTTGGGTATTGGGCATTTTGTGGTAGCTAAGTTTCAACATAAGTTAGAAGGTAGATGGTATTATATTTATTTCCTATTACTTACCGGCTTATTTACCGGTTTTAAAGCCTTTTTCCCAAGTTTTGTATTGCCGGGGGTAGAAGCCTATACCTTATCGGTCATGAACTGGTCTAAGGTATTAATTCCTTCAATTTTATTTGTATCCTTAATTCATCTGCTGCATTATAACAACTGGCTCATCTTGTGTATTTGGGTAATGATAGGGGGCTTATCTTTTATTAATGCCTTACCGGCATTGTATATGACATGTTTTTTCTTATTGCTTTATGCGGCCATCAAAAAAGAAATTACAATAAAGCAATTTTTAAGTTGGAATGTTGTTTATGTGTTGGCTACCCTTGTATTTCTTGTTTTGCTGTATAAACTACTCCCTCATTTTTTAGGCTTAGAGGCTAAAGAGGCTACGGGTATCGTGATGGAAAAACATTTAGATATCGCAGGCTATCTTATGAGGGTGGTAAAAATTTTTATTGGGGGTTGGTTTCAATTATTTGTGATGCTACCTTACTTATTACTCTTGGCTTTCATGCTGATTTTACATCGTAAACAGTCTGCTTGGAAAGGTTATTTTTCAGGGATCCAAAAAGAGCTATTCTTCTTTTTATTTTTGCTAAGTTCCGGTTTAATTTGTTGGGCATTATTGCATCCTTTTAATCCCGATGCAGTACAATTTTTTACCAATAGTTTAAGTCCGGTTTATGCGATATTTATAGCATTGCTCTATGCCTTATTTGTGGTATATTGGCTAAAGTATGTTTTAGCCTTTGCTCTTGTGGCTTTTTGGAGTTTTATACAACACCTACATGCCGTATTTTTTGTGCAACAAAGAGACACTCAAGAATGGCATCAGCTCAACCAGTTTATCTCTAAGAATGGCGACCATACTCAATTTGTCAATTTTAGAGCAATGGGGCATTTTAATTCGTATTTTGATAAAAATACCATTTACTTTCTGCCGATATCGAATTTAGTTTATCGCTGGAACGATTATCAAAACTATTGCCTGAATACGCCATTCATCAAAGCGAATCAAGAAAGTCCTTATGCACAAGAAGAAAAGCTAGAATTAGCCCTTGCGCCTTATTCGCTTTATTATACTGCACAAAAACAAGCAAATCCTTTGCATAGTAATGATAGCATAATGTACGAATTTATCAAAACACATAAGATAGCCTATATTTGCGTATCGGCAGATACTGTAGTACCTGCTGTATTGAGAGCCTATCTCAAAGATTCTATCCTGCTTAAAAATGAAAATACTAAGTTGTACCGTATTCAACCCTAATTTATTAAAATGTTTTTAAGTATTGTAAGTCCTATATATAGAGCAGAAAATATTTTGGAGCGCTTGGTCAATGCCATAGCGCATGCAGTGCAACCATTGAACTGTAGCTATGAAATGATACTCGTTGAAGATGGGAGCCCTGATGGGAGCTGGGAGCAACTAAAAGCTTTGGCTGAAAAGAATCCTCAAATAAAAGCGATTAAATTAAGCCGAAATTTTGGGCAGCATTATGCCATTAGTGCCGGAATAGAAGCCGCCCAAGGAGAATGGGTAGTGGTAATGGATTGTGATTTACAAGACGACCCTAAAGAGATTCCTTTAATGTTGGAATATGCACAACAACATCAAGCAAAAGTAGTATTGGGTCAGCGCTTGGAGCGACAAGACAATTTTATCAAAATCGCTTTATCAAAAGCATTTTATAAAACACTATCTTATCTTTCTGGTACCACTTGGGATGCAACAGTTGCCAATTTTGGCTTGTATCATAAAAATGTCATCAAAGCAATTGCTCAGTTAAAAGAACCGATTCGATTTTTTCCCAGT
>JBDHYE010000325.1:0-2532 GCA_039811245.1 Chitinophagaceae bacterium
GAGCCTGTTAGACCATCTGATGCTAACCCTAAAGGCGATTGGAGTACTGGTAATTTCTACAATATGCCTGTAGTAGCTGTTGTTACCTTAATGTCTAAATTCCAAAACGACATTAAAAACTCTGAAGCCATGGTTATTGACCAATTGTTTGATAAAATTCACGAGCAAGATGTGAAGTTTGATGGCTTTAAAGCAATTGCTGTACCTAAAAATACATACTTGTTAGCAGGTCAAAAAGTAGAAGCTGAAATTTCTATTGCAGCATATAAAACAACTGCAAAACCTGAAGTGAGCACTAACGTTGGTAAAGTTACTAAAACAGAAGATGGTATTGCTTATTGGGAAAATACGGTAAGTGGCACTGGATTACAAACAGTTAAAGGTACAGTATCTATTGATATGGGCGGTACTAAAGAATCTCGTCCATTTGAATTTACATACATGGTAGGTTCTACAGGAGCTTCTATGCAGCTAGATAAAATGAATGTATTCTACATAGGTGTTCCAAACCCTGTAACAGTATCTGCTGCTGGTTATTCAATGGAAGATATCGAGCTTTCATTCCCTGGTTCAGATGCTGTTATCTCTAAAGGTGATGCTTTAGGTAAATATGATGTGGTGGTTAAGAAGCAAGGTAAAATTAATGCCGTTATTAGTGCGAGAACCAAAGACCAAGGTTTAAAACAAGTAGGTACTCAAGAGATTCGTGTAAAAATGATTCCTGACCCTGTTGCCGAAGTATTGGGACATAGTGGTAGCTTTATGGAAGCATCAAACAGACTTAAAGTAGCACCTGGTATTATAGCTTCAATGAAGGGTTTTGATTTTGATGTTAAATTTAGAGTAACAAGTTTTGAATTTACTTATCTTCAAAAACGTCAAGATCCTATTGGTCCTATAAATGTAAATGGTCCTTTATTTTCTGGAAATAAACAAGTGCATGATTTACTAGCAAAATGTAAGCCCGGCGATAAAATTTTCTTAGAAAATATTAAGGCTCGTGGTCCAGATGGTGTAACCCGTACTTTAGGTACTATAATTATCACAGTACAATAGAATAGATAGAACGATTTAATTTTTAACATTGAAAATATTTAGGATTTTATGAATATCCTCAGAAAATACAAATTAGCATCTCTTTTGTTTTTAGCAACTAGTTTAAGTGCAACAGCTCAAACTACTGCAGACAAGCCAAGCTCAGCTCCTTATGAGGCAGTAAATGATGAGTGGAAACCATCTTTAAGACCTGACGGTGCTTATGATAAGTTACAGCATATATCGAAAGCAATGCCTTGGCAAAGCTTAAGAGAAGATGATGTAATGTGGAAAAAACGTGTGTGGAGAGAGATTGATGTACGTCAAAAACAAAATATGCCTTTTGTTTATCCAGGTGACGAAAACACTGGTGGTGGTAGCTTTATCGAAATTTTGATTGATGCTGTAAAACGTGGCAAAGTAATGGCTTACTCTCCATTAGATGAGCGTTTTACTACAGCATTCACTAAAGAACAAATTATGGATGTTCTTGTAGGTCAACCAGATACTGTACCAGTAGAAAATATCGAAACAGGTATTATTGAGTATAAAATTACACGTACAGAATTTAATCCTAATTCGATTACTAAATTCAGAATTAAAGAAGATGTAATTTTTGATCGTAATTTAGGTAGAAAAGTTACCCGTATCATTGGTCTAGCACCATTGTTAGATAAAAAATCTTCTTCTGGTGAATATATTGGCACTGCTCCTTTCTTTTGGTTATATTATCCAGATATTCGTGATTTGTTAGCTCAGTATGAAGTATTTAATCCTGAAAATGATGTAGCTAGAATGACTTGGGATGAATATTTTGAAGGTCGTTTCTTTGCTAGTTATATTTATAAAATTAGCAATCCATTTGATGCTCGATTTAAAGATTTTGGTATGGGTGATATAGATGTGTTACACGAAGGTCAAAAAGCAGCAGAAGACTTAATGAATAAAGAAAGCGATATGTGGGTTTATTAAATAAACTTATTAATTCTCTAAATAGCTTTGCATTTTAAAATGCAAAGCTATTTTTTTAAATATTTTATTTTGAAACCACAATTAGAAGTTTGTTTATCACCGGCTTTAATGCCCTTATTTGAAACAAAAGATAAAATCGTTGTCATTATTGATATATTTAGAGCCACTTCAACAATGGTGGCAGCTATACATAATGGCGCGCAACGCATAATACCTGTCAATTCTGTTCAAGACTGTATTGAACTGGGTCAAAAAATACCTAATTCTATAACAGCTGGGGAACGAAATGGGCAAATAGCAGAAGGATTACAATTTGGAAATTCTCCTAGTGAATTTCCAAAACCGTTTATTGAGAATAAAACTTTGATCTTAACAACTACCAATGGTACAAGGTTACTGCATATCGTAAATGAAGCTGATCAAATTTTAATAGGTGCCTTTCTTAACATTTCTGTATTAAGCCAGTATCTTATCAGTCAGCAGAAAGATGTTTTATTGGCTTGTGCATCGTGGAAAGATCGTTTT
>JBDHYE010000326.1:0-2526 GCA_039811245.1 Chitinophagaceae bacterium
ACCGCCACCTCCGAGGACCAGGTCGAGACGAACCTGTTCGGGCCGTTGCGGGCCTCGATCCGGATGGGTCCGCTGTCCGAGCTGCTGCTGCTGCGGGAGGGGTTCGTGCGGGTTCTCGGCGACAACGACGACCCCGACCTGGACCGGATCGACGTCGTCACCGCCTCCGCGAACTCCCGGCTCGGGAACCCGCTGTCGTTCGCCGTGCAGGACGAGTCCGGCCTGTACACGACGGGCAACAAGATGCGGAAGGTCGCCACCACCCAACGCCGCGGCGCCGCCGGCATGGGCGGCCGCACCATCGAGATGAGCAACGCGTGGGACCCGGCGGAGAACTCGGTCGCCGAAACGACCTACACCTCCGGCCGGGACGACATCTTCCGCTTCTACCGCGACCCCGACCTCAACCCGCAACTGCGGGACGCAGGAGGGCACGCCCTGTCGTACCTGCGCAAGTCGAACCGGCGCCGGATCCACGCCTACGGCTACGAGGGCTCCTGGTGGGTGAACCTCGACAGCATCGAGGCCGAAGCCGCCGAGCTGATCGAGACCGATCCCGCCCAAGCCGAGAGATTCTTCGGGAACCGGGTCGTCGCCGGCGGCGGCTCCTGGCTCCCAGACGGACTGTGGGCCTCCCGTGTGGCAGCCTGAACCGGGCCGCGGCACCCGGGTCTGCGGCGGCTTCGACGGCTCGGAGAACTCCGACTTCACCGTCATCCGGCTGGAGACGCTCGACGGGCTGCTGTTCACGCCCCGGTACGGCCCCGACGCCCGGCCCACGATCTGGAACCCGGCCGAATGGTCTGGCCACATCCCCCGCGGCGAGGTCCGCGCCGCCTGGGCCGAGCTGATCGACCGCTACGACCTGCACCACGTCTACTGCGACCCCGGGTTCCACGACGAAACCTCGTGGGAGACCGAGATCGAGGCCTGGGCCACCAGCTGGGGCGAGGACCGGTTCCTGCCGTGGCCGACGACCTCGATGGCCCGCATGTTCCCCGCCATCCGCCGGTTCGAGGCCGACCTGGCCCGCGCCACGATCCGGCAGGACGGCTGCCCGGTCACCGCCGCGCACATCAAGAACGCCCGCAAGATCGCCAAGGGAGCCGACCGCTACACCCTCGGCAAACCCAGCCAGCACCAAAAGATCGACGCCGCCGTCACCTCCGTGATCTGCCACGAAGCAGCCTGCGACGCCCGCGCCGCCGGCTGGGGCACCGAAACACCCGAATACGCCTTTGTCTTCTAGCCGCGAGGAGGCCCGTTGACCCCCGACGCCGCCGTCCGCCTGGTGCACCGTCTCAGCAAGGACATCGCGAGCAGGTCCGCAGCCATCGCGACCGCCGAGGAATACTTCGACGGCAAGCAGCGGCTCGCGTTCATGTCGGAGGAGTGGAAGAAGTCCTACGAGCCGCGGTACCAGGGCTTCTCCGACAACTGGTGCGAGACCGTGGGCCGGGCAGCGCCGGAACGGACCGAGGTCTTCGGGCTCCGGCTCGGTGACGACACCGAGGTGCTGTCAGCTGACGAGAAGCAGCTGTGGCGGGACTGGGAGATCAACGACGGACCCGCCCAGTCCGCGCAAGGCTTCCTGTCCGGCGCGATCTGCAAACGTTCCTACGCCCTGGTCTGGGGCACCGCCGACGACGAGCCGATCCTGACCTGGGAGCACGCCAGCCAGGCCACCGTCGGCTACTCCTCGACCGGCCGCACACCCGTGGCGGGACTCAAGGTGTGGCGTGAAGACGACACCGAGTTCGCGACCCTGTACAGCGCCGACGAGATCTGGAAGTTCTCCCGACAGGCGGCCGTGACGTCGACGGCCGGGCTGATCCTGCCCCCCGGGATGGGCATCGAGGATGCCTGGGCGCTGCGGAACACCCCCGAAGAGCCCAACCCGATGCCGAATCCGCTCGGTGTGCTGCCGCTGGTCGAGTTCCCGAACCGGCCACTGCTGAGGCGGGGCCCGATCTCCGACATCGAGGGCACCATCGCGATGCAAGACGCGATCAACCTGATGTGGGCCTATCTCTTCTCCGCCGCCGACTACGCGTCGATGCCGGCCCGGGTCGTGATGGGCCAGGAGCCACCCAAGATCCCGATCCTCGACGAACAGGGCAACAAGATCGGCGAGCAGCCCGTGCCGATCGAGAAGCTGAAGGAAGGCCGGCTGCTGTATCTGACCGGTCAGCACGCCAAGATCGGGCAGTGGGAGTCGGCGAAGCTCGACGTGTTCACCGACGTCCTCAACGTGATGGTCAAGCACGTCGCGTCGCAGACCAGGACCCCGATCCACTACATCATGGGCGAGCTCGGCAACGTCAACGGCGACACATTGACCGCGACAGAGCTGCCATTGGCGAACAAGGTCCGCGAAGGCCACAAGCATCTGACCTCCCCGACCCGCGAGGTGTTCCGCCGCTTCGCCCTGGTCCGCGGCGATAGCGGGGTCGCCGAGGCATGCCGGACCGGGGTCGTGCAATGGCGCAACCCCGAAACGTCCTCCGACGCGCAGATGTCCGACGC
>JBDHYE010000327.1:0-2520 GCA_039811245.1 Chitinophagaceae bacterium
AGAGGCAAATTTGTATGCCCTTACCAAATCTTCAATTTCTTGGACTTCTTTTTTCTTTGGATAACTTTTATTTCCCCTATTTCTAAAAAAACTATTAGCATCAAGTGTATTACCTTCTATCTTTGACGAATAAAGCGAAGATGCAATAAGATAATATTCAAAGTCTTCAGTTGTAAAACTTGACTTTGACCTTAATTTATGAAATATCTCTAACCAGTTAATTTTACATTTTGACGAGTATTTATCAAGGTATTCAGGCGATATGAATTTTATGTGTTTTCCCATAGGACAAATTTACGATTTGAAAGCATATAACTACCACTATCATGAACTGGCAAACAACCAAACCAATTAGGCAATATTTTTTAAATAATTATCTTGGTAAAGTGATTTGTTTTTTACACAGCCAAAGACTTGTTTTAAGAGTTTGTTACAAACGACTATGACGGCTGCTTTTGCGTCAGGTGGGGTGAAGTGCTTCGGTTGACAATTTTTTCGTATAATTGAAGTGCGGTTCTTTGTTTCGAGTGTATTGCTAAAATGCCTGCCCGCAGCTCCGTTATATGCATTATTGCTTTCCATTCTTTGTTTTAATAAATGGTTTAGTATTATTTTTAAGTGATGAGTTATGCCCATTAGAGAGTATTTTTGTAAAATCTTTTTTCAAAGCGAATATGAATTTTAATGCAGAGAAAGCCGTAGTGCTCATGAACTTAGGTTCGCCAGATAGTCCCAAAACTAAAGATGTACGCCGTTATCTCAATGAGTTTTTGATGGATAAAAGGGTAATTGATAAATTTTCTTATCTTGGTAGATATCTATTGGTCAAAGGCATTATCGTACCGTTTAGAGCACCTAAATCGGCTCATGCCTATCAATCCATCTGGACAGATGAGGGCTCTCCTTTAATCGTCATCACCGAAAAATTACAACAAGCATTACAAGCGCAATGTGATTACCCTATCGAGATTGCTATGCGCTATGCTAAGCCTTCTCCCAAAGTAGCTTTTGATCATTTAGTGCAAAAAATGCCACATTTAAAAGAGGTGCTGTTAATACCCATGTACCCGCATTATGCCATGAGCAGCTATGAAACAGCAGTGGTTTATGCTCAAGAGATTCATAAAAAATATAACTATTCGTTCCAGCTTAAGATAAAAGAACCTTATTATAAGCACCCCGATTATTTAAATGCCTTAGCAGCAAGTATACAGCCCTACTTAGCACAGGCTTATGATCATATTTTATTTAGTTTCCATGGTGTGCCAGAGCGGCACCTCCAGCTTAGTGACCCTACACATCAACATTGTTTAAGCTGTACCACTTGTTGTGATACACCACATCCCGCTCACGAGTTTTGTTACCGTTTTCAATGTTTAGACAGTATGCATAGAGTAGCCCAGCTCTTAGCCCTGGCACCAGAAAAATATAGTTTTTCATTTCAAAGTAGATTAGGCAAAGACCCATGGCTTAAACCCTATACTGATGCTACTCTTAAAGAACTGGCTCAAAATGGAGTGAAAAAGCTACTCGTTGTGTGCCCTGCTTTTGTGAGTGATTGCTTAGAAACGCTTGAAGAAATTGAAATAGCCGGAGCTCAAAGCTTTAAAGAAGCCGGTGGTACACATTTTCAAATGATACCCTGTCTTAACGTGCATCAAGAATGGGTAGCCACCTTAGCTAAATGGATCAATCAATTTTAATCAACTTGTATGACCTATCTATATCTTAAAGCATTACACATCATCTTTGTGGTTACATGGTTTGCAGCGCTTTTTTATATGCCCCGCTTATTCATTTACAATACAGAAGCGTTACAAAAAGATAATGCGGCTCGAGAAGTATTACAATCGCAATTCCAAATCATGATGAAGCGCTTGTGGTATGGTATCGCTTGGCCATCGGCTATTATTAGTTTGATTTTAGGTACTAGCTTGCTTATTCAAACAGGTTACTGGGAGCTAATCTTCACCAATCCTTTTCGTTGGTTGCTTTTGAAATTATGTTTTGTAGTGGCATTATTCGGCTACCATGTTTCTTTACACAGATTAATGAGCCAACAAGTTAAAGGACTGTTTAAATACACCAGTCAGCAGTTGAGAATATGGAATGAAGTAGCTACAATATTCTTATTTGCTATTGTTATGCTGGTTGTAGTAAAACAAGAGATGAGCTTGCTTTATGGTACCCTGGGTTTGATACTTTTGATACTGCTGTTGATGAGTGCAATAAAAATATATAAACTGCTTAGAAGAAAATAGTTTGGGTTTGATGCCTATTCACCCAACTAAGCATTTAAAAACTTACGCATTTTCCATACCCCTAGCATGGCCTCTTTGACAATATTGGAACTCATCTTTGAAGTGCCCTCTGTACGGTCTATAAACGTAATAGGTACTTCTTTAATTTTGAAACCTAGTTTCCAAGCACGATATTTCATCTCTACTTGAAAGGCATAACCTACAAACTGTACTTGATCTAGTGGTATTTTTTGTAAAACTTCTTTTTTATAACATACAA
>JBDHYE010000328.1:0-2516 GCA_039811245.1 Chitinophagaceae bacterium
AAAATACCAAATACTGAACCGACAACTAATGCAATGCAAATTCCAAAAAATATTTTCCCTGCAATTGTATTGTCTGACTGATAATGAATGTCGAGGCCAATTCTATCCAATTTAATTTCATATTTGTCGTTTTTTCTAAGTGTTCGGGTCTCTACAACTATCTTGTCAAAAGTCAGAGTGAACTTTCTAAAATTTAGTCCTCGTTTTTGTTGAAATTCTGTCGTCATATTGTGTCTGTCTTAATTTGCTGCTAACATCTAAAAGCTGTAAAAAAAATCCACCCCTCAAATCAAAAATATATTTTAAGGGGTGGATTAAAGAATCGTTTATAGCATTAATTTCTTTCGATTACATAAAGGTCTTCATTATCTTTTTTCATTCTGTAATGCTCTCTAGCGTATTGTTCTAAGCGCGAGGGGTCATTTTTGAGTAGCTGATAATCTTTTTCTAATTGTGCGGTCTGCTCTGTTAAAAAGCGTATGTGCTCTTTTGTTTCTTCTAGTTGTTTGCGCGTTTCTCTTTGAGACATCCAATCGTTCTGGTCAAAGAAGGTCATCCAAACTAAGAATAACATTAAGGTGGCAGTATATTTATTAAAGCAGTAAGCAGCTACTTTTTTCATAAGAAAACCTTTAAAGAAATTATTTTCCAAATTTAAGTTTTTTGCCGGGATACCAAGCATTCGTGCCTAACTCTTCTTCAATACGGAGTAACTGGTTATACTTAGCCATACGGTCTGATCTTGAAGCAGAGCCGGTTTTAATTTGTCCGCAATTAAGGGCTACAGCAAGGTCTGCAATAGTAGCATCTTCTGTTTCTCCACTACGGTGACTCATAATAGTATTATAACCTGCGTTTTGTGCCATGCTTACGGCATCAATCGTTTCGGTTAAGGTACCAATTTGGTTTACTTTAACTAGTAATCCGTTGGCAATATTTTCGTCAATCCCTTTTTCTAAACGTTGTACATTGGTAACAAAAAGGTCATCGCCTACGAGTTGTACTTTTTGACCCAGCGCATCGGTCAAGGCTTTCCAGCCTTTCCAATCGTCTTCATTCATACCGTCTTCAATACTTACGATAGGATATTTTTTACACCATTTCACCCAATAAGCTACTAGCTCTTCACTGCTTAATTTGGCACCGCTGCTTTTATGGAAATGATATTTTTTAGTTTTAGCGTCCCATAGCTCACTAATCGCGGCATCCATAGCAATATGTACTTGTACGCCGGGTTTGTAACCTGCTTTTTCAATCGCTTTAAGTACGGTTTCAATCGCTTCTTCATTGCTTTGAATATCGGGTGCAAAACCGCCTTCATCACCTACATTGGTAGAGTAACCTTTAGATTTTAATACATTTTTTAATTGGTGAAATATTTCTACTCCCCAACGTAAACCCTCTTCAAAACTTGAGGCACCGGTAGGCATAACCATAAACTCTTGAAAATCGATACGATTATCGGCATGGGCACCACCATTTAAAATGTTCATCATAGGCACAGGAAGTGTTTTGGCATTGGCTCCGCCTACATAGCGGTATAGTGGCAAACCTGATGATTGTGCAGCAGCTTTAGCAGCAGCAAGACTCACCGCCAAAGTAGCATTAGCACCAAGTTTAGATTTATTGGCAGTACCATCAATATCCAGCATTAAGGCATCAATACCTCTCTGGTCTATGACCTCCATACCGTACAATTCCTCGGCTAGCGTTTCGTTAATATTTTTTACTGCTTTTAATACTCCTTTTCCTAAGTATTTTTTCTTGTCGCCATCTCTTAATTCTACGGCTTCATGTTTACCTGTAGAAGCGCCAGAAGGTACAGCAGCTCTACCCATTGAGCCATCGCTGGTATGTAGATCTACTTCTACTGTTGGGTTGCCTCTTGAATCTAATATTTGACGGGCATAAATGTTGGTTATAAAACTCATTGTGTTTGATTTTGTTTTAGAATAATTATGATAAACTGTTTTATTATGGAAAAAATGATTAGGATATAAAAACTTACGAAAGTGCTGCTATGAGCGATATCTCTACTTGTACCCCTCTAGGCAGCCCAGCTACCTGTACGGTTTCTCTAGCAGGAAATTGGTCTGTAAAATATTGGGCATACACTTCATTAACTTGTGCAAATTTACCCATATCCATCAAGAAAATACTTGTTTTTAACACCTTAGAAAAATCCATTCCGGCTTCTTTCAAAATAGCACTTAAGTTTTGCATAACTAAGTGGGTTTCTTGGGCAATATCACCTCCCTGGTATAAAGTACCGTCTTGCGGATTTAAAGCTATTTGACCAGAAACAAATAAAAAATTACCCATTTGTACGGCTTGATTATAGGGCCCGATGGGTGCAGGAGCCTGATTTGTGTTAATTATTTTCTTTTCCATGCTGCAAATATAGCAGGCAAGCGCTAATTTGCGCACATGGCAGTGCATATTTTAATGATCGATAGTGCAAACGACACTTGTACCGTGGCGCTCTCTGGCGATGGCGTATTACTAGGAGCTGTAGA
>JBDHYE010000329.1:0-2514 GCA_039811245.1 Chitinophagaceae bacterium
CACTCCATTGTATCGAGTTATATAGTTTCCCTCTTTCGTCAAGTACAATAAGATAATGTTGTGCTTGTAATCGTTTTAGTACAAGCTCTTCCTCTAACTGCATAATGCGCTCTATTGAGGCATTTTGCTCTTTTTTGGGGTATTGTAAGAGTACTAAGTCGATACTATTCCAATATTTTATTTTTTTAAAATAGTTTTGGATACCTTGCTCTATATAGCTTTCATTGGCTTTGCCTAAACTCCATACTTCAATATGCATGTTGCAAGGTATTAGTTCAGCATTAAGATGTTTACCGCTCTTCTCAAAATATTAAAAGCGATTTCTGCCATTAGGTTTTCGCGGTCTAAGGTGGGGTTCACTTCTACTATTTCTAAACAACAGATTTTAAAGTTCTGCATTAGTGCAGCGATTAGGTCTTCTGCTTCTCTTTCTTTAAGTCCATTACTTACCGGGGTGCCGGTACCTCTAGAGATACTGCTGTCTAAGCTGTCCACGTCAAAAGATACATAGATATCATCACAAGCAGATAGATGGGCTAAGGTTTGACGCACTACATTCTCTATACCTTTACGGCGAACTTCTTGTACCGTGATCACTTTTATGCCTAGGCGCTTAATAATGGCTTCTTCTTCTTTTTCATAATCTCTTAAGGCTATAAATACTAAATCTTTCGCCTCTATTTTAGGACTTAGCTTACCTAGGTTTTTTAATTGATTCCAATAATCTATGGTCTTAGCATCGGGTTTGTGTACCTTACACTCTGTATTGTCTATCCCTAGTGCGGTAGCTACAGGCATACCATGCATATTGCCCGATGGGGTAGTATAAGGGGTATGGAGATCGGCATGGGCATCTATCCATATTGCTCCTAAACGCCTTTTGGGTTGGGCTATCTTGATACCGGCTATGGTACCTCCGGCTGTACTATGATCACCGGCTAGTACTAACGGAAATATGCCCGACTTAATAGTCTCAGATACGGTATGGGCTACATTTTCGTACATATTAAGCACACCATTAATGCGTTTGGCATAGGGTGAGGCTATAGGCTCATACAATAAATGGTTTTGGTGGGGTACTTTCTCTGAAGGGAAATTGACAAAAAAATTACTCATAAAATCTAGCGCCGCTATCTTGATGGCATCTATCCCTAGGCTGGCACCACGCGTACCCGCCCCAATCTCACTATGTACTTCTATTAATTTTATATTCCTCATGTACTCATTTTAAACGCAAAAATAAGGCTTTTAGATTTTTTAATTTGGAACACTAAAGTTTTACTTGAAAAAAGCAGACGTATTATTATAAAGTAATAAAATAGGGTAGTATTTAGCATATTATAATATACTTTTTGCATCTTAACATCTTTTGCAAAATATTTTTTACATTAATCCTAATTAACGGAAATCTTAAATATGGGTCTGAAATTACTTATTGTGTACAAATTTATTTATTTTAAAACCAGATTAAACCTTGGTTAAGTATCTTTATGTATTTGTTTGAATTTTTCAATGTATAATAATAGAAGGATAAAAAAGTGATTAATAAATAAAATATAAATAATGTGTAATGTAAATATTTTACATACTTAAACGAATTGTTTAAATTAGAATTTTTTCTACCTTTGCATAAATTTTAATTTTGTTTAAACTTTTAAAACATTTAACAGTCTATCCCTTTTTTAAACATTTATTTATGAAAAAACATTTTATATCTATTGGTTATAAAGGTATTCAGTTTAGAAGTCTGTTAACCCTCTTAGCACTCTGTATGAGTGCCTTAACTTATGCCCAAGGGCCAACCATTAGTTATCCTACGGCAGCAGCCGATCTTACCCGTGCTTATGGGCAGAGTAACCTTACGGTTAAGCTCGTTTTTAATGCGGTTTGTAATGGTACAGTGCGTATTGGCTTGCCTGCGTCTGTTACCTATGCCGGTACAGTAGCTAAAAGTGGCGGTACGGCTGGTGTCAATATTGCTTATAGTGGCGGTACGGCACAAGCGCCGGAGTTTAGTATTAGTGGGGTAACTGCCATTGGCGATGAAATCACCTTTACCGTAGCGCGTCAAGCAAGCTGTGGTGCATTAGCAAGTGCTAAAGACTCTTGTTTATTTTTAGCAGGTGCAGGTTGTAGTGATGCTTCTGAAACTGTGGGCTCTGTAAATACTTATAATTTATTAGCCCCTGCATTAAGCTTAGTGGCTAATCCTGCCATGACCAATGCTGTATTAGATACTACTGCTACCCGTACGCATACCGTTACCAATGGAGGTAATGGCGCTTTAGACACTTTAAGATTTTATGTAGTTTATCCTGGAGGAGGGATTGAGAATACCAGTGGAACGAATACTATAACAGCCAATGGTACAAATTTTATACCAAGTGGCACAAGTGGCGATACTTTATTTTACAAAATATTTGGCGCTACTTTATTTGGAGGCGATAATTTGTTAACAACTGGAGAAACGGTTACGATTACAGAACCTATAAGAGTTAACCAATGTAATGCAAT
>JBDHYE010000330.1:0-2507 GCA_039811245.1 Chitinophagaceae bacterium
CTGTTCCGTGGATTTCCATTACAGGAGTAGGGTGTTTAGTATCGCATAATAATACACGCTCTAAGGTCATGCTACCCGTTACAGAGGCGATTGCAGCAATGCGATGACTTAAAAAACATGCTAATTCATAACTCATAAAACCACCATTACTCATACCTGTAGCATATACTTGATTTAAGTTTATGTTGTATTTATGACTCAGCGTATCTATCAATCGGTCAATAAAACTAATATCGTCTGTACCGGTACCTTTAGTAATAAAACAGTTCCAACCTCTATACGCAAGGATAACATTATCACCTGTAGGCTGTACAACAATAAAATGGGCGGTATCGGCTATGGGTCTAAAATCGCCATAATGCATTTGTTCGTCGCCGTTTGAGCCTAAGCCATGAAGATTAAATAATAGGGGTACCGGTTTTGAGCCATCTACTGCGGCAGGTATATAAACTTGGTAGGTTCTATAAATACCTCCGTGTAAAAAGCTATCTATTACTAGGCTTTGAGCTTTTGAAAGGCTATAAATAAAGAGTACTATTACAGAGAGTAAATATTTTTTCATAAAAAAAAGACTAAGTCCTTACAAACTTAGTCTTTTCTTAATTTAAAGAGAAACTTTCCTATTTTTCAGCATCTCTTTCTGATTTACCTTTAATACCAAAGCGTAAACCAAAATAGCAATCTATTTGTTTAGAATTATTCATCCAGCTGCTTAAAATGCTAGATGAGCCGGCATATAACGGACCAAGGCGCAAGCCAAAACCTAAAGTTGTACCCGTAAAACTGCTAATATTAATAGGTAAATAAGCCGCTACCCATTTGCTTTCAAATCGAGGAGTAAAAGTGTATGCATTATATACAAAAGGGTTATACGCTTTAGTATCGTTATTCACCATTCTGATTTGAGCATTTACAGCTACATAAATATTTTTAACTGCTCTAAAATCACCACCTAATTGTAATGTTCTAGGGAGGCTAACTTTATAGCTGCCACTTAAAGGGGCTTGAGTAAAAAATGCAGGATATTTATTAAAGGTATCTTTATAACTATCACCATTTAATTTTTCCATATCAAAATAAGTACCATTAGGAATGTGGATACCATATGAATTTGAAGCAGTAGAAACGTAATCATATTTAATGCTACCGATATCTAATATTGCAGCATTGATTTTAAATAAATAGGGGAAGCGCTCTTCGGCAAGGTCTTCAGGGCGGTATTCATACATTACACCAAGGTCTGCTCCAAAGCCAACTGAATTGACAGCTAGTTTGAACGATGGATTGTTTACGTCCATACCACCTACACCATATTCCATACTTCCAGAAGCATTAGTAGCTACCACTTTACCATTGCTAGTAGTGTCTATCTTAGCATTAATGCTAGATAAATTGCCATAAGCATTACCAACACCAGCAAGGAATTTTAAGGTTGCCCCTACACTAAGATAATGGTTGCCTGATTTATAAACATTATAAGAACCTGTAAGTCCCATATCAGAAAACAAATTGGTAGTAAGACGCATATTGTTACCGCTGTTGATATTCAATGGTAGGCTATTTTTATTAATCTCATTATTGATGGATTGGATAATACCGCCATCAAAATCAATTAGGCTAAACAATACTCTAGAGCGCCATAAGAAACCAATATTAAGTTTATCATTTACTCTAAATGAGAAAGAAGGCAAATGAAAATTAGCAGCAATGGCAATTGATGTTTTACCGTTATTTACAAAAGTATTGAGGGCATTGGAATCACCTTGTATTTCAGAAAGGCTTTTAAATCCAAGATTCATATTGTTGTTACCCACATAAAGGTTCATACCAAATAGATTGACATCAACCTTATAAGGACTAGAAGATAAGCTTGCAGGATTGTAAAATGCAGATGAAGTACCTGCATAATTGTCAGTTCTAAATCCATTATAGTCTTGGGCATGACTACTTAAAGCAGCTAAGAGCATACTTGGGATTAAGTAATTTTTTAAATTCATATTGTTTTGTTTTAGTTAAATGCAAAAATATTCTAAAAATTAGAAATATCAGAATATTAATACCTTATTTTTATCGTATTTTAGTAGTATTGTTTTTCTTATAAAAAATACTATTCTAAAAATCTTTACGTTATTAAAGATTATTATAGTAAGCCCATAAAATAACTATTATATCTAATGAGTCAAATGAATAAACCTACATTATTGTGGGTAGATGATGAAATCGAAAGTTTAAAATCTCAAATACTATTTTTAAGTCAGAAAGGTTATCAAATACTACAAGCCAGTAATGCTTATGATGCTTTAGACTGTTTAAATGAACAAAATCAGCTTATAGATGTTATCTTGTTAGACGAGAGTATGCCCGGAATGACCGGACTAGAGCTACTGCCTAAAGTAAAAGAAAAATGGCCAGAAATACCGGTAGTAATGGTAACAAAAAATGAAGCCGAGCAGATTATGGAAGAGGCGATAGGGGCGCAAATTTCAGACTATTTAATTAAACCCGTA
>JBDHYE010000331.1:0-2507 GCA_039811245.1 Chitinophagaceae bacterium
TTTCTGAATCAAATAATGTACTGAAAGGCTTTTGTTAAGCAAGGCTTGCAATACCGCATCAAAATTTCGTTTAGCGGTCCAACGTACAAAAGCTAAAGGATAATCATTACTATTTTTTTCATAATCATAATCATACCTACCGGGTCCATAAGAGCAACTTACCTTAAAACTGATTTCTTTTTCATAAAAATCATTTCGCTGTAAATGCATATTTACTACTCCTGTCAATACAATACGACCTCGCTTTCTACACATTTGTGCAGCATCATGTATCAGCGTATCATCGTGTGCACTTGCCGTAATTAGTACGGCATCTACTTCATGATGATGATTATGTTGGATTACAACTTGTGCTGGATTTTTTAGCTCTGCTGTATGAATAGTTTCAATACCTACTTGGTGGGCTAAGGCACATTTTGTGGCATCATTATCCATACCAATTACTTTACAACCATTAGCTTTCAATAATTGTACTGCCAGCTGCCCTATCAAGCCCAAACCAATAACAACAACAGTTTCGCCAAAACTAGGTGCTACATTACGAATACCTTCTAGTGCTATAGCGGCTGGTACTGCAAAAGCAGCTTCTTCAAAACTTACTCCTTCAGGGATATGGCTAACAAGATTCTGTGGCACTAACACCAGCTCTGCATGAGACCCATTAGACACTACCCTATCGCCTTTTTGAAAGCCTTGAACTTTATCGCCTACTTCTAATACAATACCTGCATTAGCATAGCCTAAAGGTATGGGAGTGTTGAGTTTTGCTTTTACTGCTTCTATGGTTGGGAGCAGTCCGTCTGTTTTTATCTTTTGTAATACTTGTTGTACTTTTTCGGGTTGCTGTTTAGCTTTTGACCACCAACCGGCTTTACCAAAAGCCACCAACATAGCTTCTGTACCTACAGAGACTAGACTATTTACCGAACGAATAAGAATATGCCCTTCTTTAACAATAGGCGCAGGTGTTTCCACCAACAATGTTTCGCCATTGTTTAAGTTTTGAACAATTTGCTTCATGAAGCGTAAAGGTAAACAAATTACCTTTTAGAGTGCTGTTTCGGCAGGAGATTTTTTCTTTGAAAAAAACATTTTAAACAGCACCGGACCGGTAGTAACTACCACTAATCCAATTACAATTTTTTCAAAATTCGTTTTCACCCAAGGTATTTCTCCTAAAAAGAAACCAGATAATACCATTGATGACACCCATAAAATACTTCCAATCACATTGTAACTAAAAAACTTTTTACGATCCATCTTCACTACTCCAGCTACAATAGGAGCAAAGGTTCTAACAATAGGTAGGAATCGCGCTAAGATAATGGCTACTCCACCTTTTTTTTCATAAAAATCGTGTGCATCTTGGATATGTTTTCTTTTAAACAGCCAAGTATCTCTGCGTTCAAAGAGCATTGGACCAGTTTTACGTCCAAACCAATACCCTACCGAATTACCAACAATACCGGCAAAAGAAATAAGTGCTATCCAAAAACTAAGATTGATCCAGTTATTATCAAATGGACTGAGTGAATTGGCAATCATCAAACCGGTAACAAAAAGTAATGAATCACCTGGTAAGAAAAAACCTACAAACAAACCCGTCTCTGCAAAAATAATTAAAGCCACAAGGTATAATCCTCCATAAGCAGTTACTAAAGCAGCAAGCTTATCTGCATTCATTAAGTCTTTAAAAAACTCAATCATTTCATTCATGATAACAAACTATTATTTTTTTATAAAGCAGCGAAAATAAACAAAAAGCTTGTGTATTAATTACAATTAAAACATTTTGGCTTTTATTTAAGAATAATCTTTTTCAAGACCTCTTGGCCTAATAATTGTAGTTTTAAAAAATAAACGCCTTTAGATAAATAGTTTAAATCCAAATGACTTAAATTATCCCATTGACTTGCAGTAAACTTACCATGTTCAACGAGTTTTCCACTGGTATTAAAAATTTGATAGTTCAAGTCGCTACCACCACCAGCCGTCCATTTGACATGTACCCAAGCATCTGTGGAGGGGATAGGATAAACCTCTTGGATATTAGGTGTTCCTGTCCAAGCTAATGCAATAGTATTAGAAGATAACAGATCCCCATTTATTGCTTTCGCAATAACTTTATAATAAAGTGTATCAGCATTTAGTGCTGGGCCTTTAATATGATCTATAACTATGTAATCGTGACCGTAAGTACTCGAAGCATTATATTCATTTATTGTATCAAAATTAAATTGATCCACCGAACGACATAATTTGAAAATGTTAATTTGGGAATCTATAGCACATTGCCACATAAGACTAGCTTTTGTTTCTGCCAAACGGAAACCCTCAAGATGTAATAAATTTGTATTGGCAGGAATATTTTTAAAAAAAACCCCATCATTAAACCAAAACTCTCCTAGTTGTTTAGTGTAAAAATCGGCATAATACCCTTCATCGTAAGGCACCCACTGTATCGCCGTATAAGGTATAAATGTTTTACCCGCTTGAAGATCATTTTG
>JBDHYE010000332.1:0-2504 GCA_039811245.1 Chitinophagaceae bacterium
TTATTTTAATACTTAATTTGCTTATTAAAGCCGTTTGGATTTTTGGCATTGATAGAAATGTACAAATTTCGGTGGGATACCAGGCTTATGGTATGTATCAAGCGCTATTTAATCTCGCTTTAATATTTCAAATCATTTTAGATTTTGGTATAAGCCAATACAGCAGTAGAGAAGTAGCCATAGATAATCAGAGTCTCCAACATAATTTTGGAACCATGCTGGTAGCACGAATGTTTTTATTTGTGGTCTATATGCTCTTTGTTTTTATTGTTGCTAAGCTATTGGGTTATAGTGGCTATTCTTTACAATTGTTGATATGGGTGCTCTTAATCATGGTTTTAAATGCTACACTCGTTTTTTTTAGAGCACAAGTAGCAGCACTTCACTTTTTTAAAACAGATGGAGTCTTGTCTATACTAGACAGACTATTTATGATTATAATTTGTGGCGCCTTGTTGATTGTGTCTCAATGGAACCAATATTTAACTATTGAAACATTTGTAAAGACCCAAGTGCTTAGCTTAGGCATTGCGGTGGGTATAGCCTTCATCACCTTTGCTAAGTTAAGTCCTTATAAGCTTACATTAGAATGGAACTTTAACAGACTGATTCATATCTTAAAATCTAGTAGTCCTTATGCCCTGTTAGTGTTTTTAATGGCTATCTATATGCGTGCAGATGTGGTTATGATAGAGCGTATAGGAGGAGGCGTAAATGGTGCATCGCAAGCAGGGGTTTATATTGCAGCATTTAGGTTGCTAGATGTTGCTAATATTTTTGGACTCATGTTTGCAGGAGTGCTAATGCCTTTATTTTCTAAAATGTTAGCTCAAAAAAAGAATATAGCACCCATTGTACGCACAGCCGTAGATGTCATGATGCCAATCGCTTTTGTATGTGCCTTGACGGCAGTGTTTTATGCTAAAGATATTATGTTGCTATTGTACCACCGTGCTAGTGTTACTAATGATGCTCTTTTGTTGGCGATATTGATGTGTAGTTTTCCGGCATATTGTTTAATGTATATTTATTCTACTTTACTTACTGCTGGAGGAAAAATTAAATTGCTAAATCTTATCTCATTAGGTATTGTAATTTTAAATTTAAGTCTGCATTATGTATTAATTCAGCTTTTTCAAGCTCAAGGTGCTGCTGTTACCGTACTCATTACTGAGTGGCTTGTGGCTGCTGTAGTAATTTATTATGCACATCTTAACTATAAAATGCCTCATAATTATCCTTGGATATTGAAGCATCTGTTATTTGTCGCTTGTATGTTTATGGGTTTTTTCTGTTTAAAACAAATCCAGTTTTATTGGTTGTATGAAATTGTGCTTCTCGCTGTAGTAGCAGTATTGTTACTGTTTATTTTAAAAATATGGAGCCCCAAACAGATACTCGCATTATTTAAAAAAGATTCGCAATAATAGGGTAGTGTAGCAAGATGTTTTTTTAGTGTAGTGTAAGTACAAAATAGGTCGAAAGTCTAATAATATATTTATTGGTATAAAAGGTAGTTTTGCTAAAATGAACTCCATCATTTCGAACTCTATCTTTGCGAGACAAGCAACGCTTGCGACAGCAGGACAAGCATTCTCTCAAAATAACTTAACACAACAATGTTTCCCGTAATGATGCGAATTACACAGAGCAAAGAGACAATATTGCTTCGAAGTTTCTTGAAAAAAAGATTAAAAAACACCAATCGTACAAAAGAACCGAATTAACAATTAAGCCTAATAGATAATAAGGACAAGTGTTTTGGACTTATAATAAATGAAAAAGATTCGGAAAAATTCCAACCCTTTTTATTAAGTAGTACAAACACGAAATTTGTCGAACTATTTTGTTGAGGATTTGAAAAAATTCAACACCATTCAAATTCCTTTGTGAATTGCTTTCAAACTTTTGAGTACCTTAGTTCTTACACAACTTAATAGCCTTTCATCAACGCCTGCAAGTTGGTTGTGAATTGCTTTCAAACTTTTGAGTACCTTAGTTCTTACACAACAAAATATTTTGGTAATTACAAAAACTATTGGTTGTGAATTGCTTTCAAACTTTTGAGTACCTTAGTTCTTACACAACTTATGCTGTTTTTATCACTATAGTATTCCAGTTGTGAATTGCTTTCAAACTTTTGAGTACCTTAGTTCTTACACAACCAGGAATTTCGGCATATACCGTGATTGAAGGTTGTGAATTGCTTTCAAACTTTTGAGTACCTTAGTTCTTACACAACCCCTATAGGATTATCTATCCTCAATTTGAAGTTGTGAATTGCTTTCAAACTTTTGAGTACCTTAGTTCTTACACAACTGACAAAATTAAGCACTACATGCAGCCTATGTTGTGAATTGCTTTCAAACTTTTGAGTACCTTAGTTCTTACACAACGCAACGACTTCACAAAAGAAACGGTACACGGTTGTGAATTGCTTTCAAACTTTTGAGTACCTTAGTTCTTACACAACTTAATAGCCTTTCATCAACGCCTGCAAGTTG